>CAXSCF010000004.1:4916-30287 GCA_964235815.1 uncultured Sphingomicrobium sp. | reverse complement strand
GATGGTCTGTTCGATCACCCGCTGGCCCGCGAACCCGATCAACGCGCCCCGCCCACCGCCTGAAACCGCGCGATGCAACGCCAGCGCCGACAGCGTGATCAACAGCACCAGCAAGGCATAAGCCCGCGCTTCCTGGCTGTAATCGACCAAGGGCGCCGCGACCGCGACCCACGCCGCGACAAACCATCCCCCGCCGCGCCCGACGATCGACCGCCCGAGCCAATAGGCCGCCGGGATCGTCGCCACCCCCGCCACCCACGACAGCATCCGCCCCGCCGCCGCGCTTGCGCCCGCCGGCACGAACAGTTGATGGAGCCAGTAATAAAGCGGCGCGGTTGGGTCGATCGGCGCGCTGCCCAGCGCCCACGCCGGGGCCTGCGCCAGCACATAGGTCAGCGCCTCGTCGGCCCACAACGCCTCGCGCCCGATCGCCACCGTGCGCAGGATCGCGCCAAGCAGCGTCAACCCGCCAAGCGCCAGCCATTCGCGCGCGCTCGACCTGGTTTCACTCATCGACGCTCTCTCCCCCGCGCTCGTCTTACCCGCTGGCCGGTGCCGCGCAACAGGCTTGCGGCCGGTCGGACTTGCAACCTCCGACCGGCTCACTCATTGGCCTTTTCATGCCATTGAGGAACTCGAAGTCATGAAGCTGATCATCGGCAATCGCGCGTATTCGTCCTGGTCGATGCGCGGCTGGCTGGCGTGCAAGCAATCGGGCGAGGCGTTCGAGGAACTGATCGTCCCGCTGTACGATGAAAATTGGGAAAAGCGCCGCGAAGGCGACGAATTCGCGCCCTCGCTGGGCAAGGTTCCCGTGCTGTGGGACGGCGAGTGCGTGGTGTGGGATTCCCTGGCGATCATCGAATTCCTCGCCGACCGGGTCGGCCGCGATCGTTTCTGGCCAGCCGACGACACCGCCCGCGGCATGGCGCGATCGATGGCCGCCGAAATGCATTCGGGGTTCGCCAATCTGCGCCGCGAACTGCCGATGAACGTCCGCAAGAGCTTCGGCTCGGTCCCGCTCTCGCCCGATGTCGAAACCGAAATCGTGCGCATCCTCAATTTATGGGCGCAGGCCCGCGCGCGCTTCGGCGGATCGGGCGAATATCTGTTCGGGGACTATTGCGCCGCCGACATCATGTTCGCCCCCGTCGTCACCCGCCTCGTCACCTACGGCGTCAGGGTCCCGCCCTTCGCCGCGACCTACATGGAAACCATCCTCCACCGCGCCGACGTCGTCGAATGGATCGAACTTGCCCAGGAAGAACCGTGGGTGATCGAACAATATGAGGAAAAGCCGCCCGCCACCTGACGCGCCGACACCGCATCCTTGATCATTTGGCGCTCGTGTGTATGATGCGCACAATGCGAAGCGCGGACTTGGTCAGGGAACTTCGCCATAACGGCTGGTTGCTCGACCGGGTCCGTGGCTCGCATCATGTGTTCAAGCATCCGGATCGAACCGGCCTGCTTGTCGTGCCGCATCCCAAGAAGGCGCTCGGCAAGGGTCTGGTGGCGGCGATCCGCAAGCAAGCGGGACTTTGACGTCATGCGCTATCCCATTGCCATCGAAACAGGAAACGGCACGACCGCGTTCGGAATTGTCGTCCCCGATCTGGCGGGCTGCTTTGCCGCCGGCGACAGCCTCGACGAGGCGATGAGCGGCGCGGAAGAAGCCATTGCGGCTTGGATCGACGCGGCACTTGATGACGGGATGGCAATTCCGTCGCCCTCGCCGCTTGACGCGGTGCGGACCGATCCCGTCTTTGCCGGATGGGCCTTCGGGGTCGCCTCGGTCGATCCGGCGTTGCTTGACGACACGACCGAGCGGGTCAACATCACCTTGCCCCGGCGCGTCCTCAAACGACTCGACGCTTTGGCGCTTGCAGCCGGGGAAAGCCGGTCCGGCTTCATCGCCCAACTTACGCTCGAGGATCGCGAACAAGCCGCCTGACACGCATGGCCTCAATAAGCCGTGCGGTCCTTGTGCAAATAGCGGTCGGTGCCGCCCTCGGCGAGCAGGTCGATGTCGGGGTAGTGACAATCCTTGCCGCCGTCGCTGCCGACGACGAGGAAATGGCACGGCGACGCGCTGTCGTTGATCACATGATGGCCGTTGGCGACGTCCTTGGGCCACGCCACGAGGTCGCCGGGCCGCAACCGCGTTCGCCCCGCCTCCTCGACCAGCACCGCCTCGCCGTCGATCATCACCATCAACTCGTCCTCGCCTTCGTGCCAGTGGCGTTGGCTCGACCACGCCCCGGGTTCGAGCCGCACATAGCTTGCGCCGAAGTCGGTCAGCCCCGTGGCAGGAGCAAGCCGCCGATACCAGCGCCCGGCAACATCCCCATCGAACGGCGCAGGATAGCCAGTGCGGTTGGTTTCGGGAATTTTTGAAAGATCGACCTTCGGCATAATTCACTTGCCTTTTCGTTCCATATAGGTTAGATTATTCGGTAATGACATGCCCCGGGTCGCCCTTGTCTCACGCCGTCGATCGGCATCCGCGCGCCGGCGCCGGGCTGGGACTGCGCGCGCGCTACCCCGCCATGTCTCCGCGGCCACCATGCCGGATCGTCGTCAGACCATGACGTGCCATCAACTTCCTCAACTTCGGCTTCGCACGCGGCGCGCCAATATTCGGCCGCGACGCGATGGTGTGCCATCAACTTCGTCAAATTGCTCTCCGTCCGCGGCGCGCACGGGCCCGGTCGCGAGGCGATGTTGATGGGTCAAGTTCATCAACTTAGCTCCGTTCGACGTCAACCCCGTAGGAAAGCCGCTGGCGGATTGCTACGCCGGCCCTCATGATCGATCCCGTTGACCTCGCCGCCCGCCTGATTGCGTGCCCCAGCATCACCCCCGCGACCGGCCCGGTGTTCGATGTCCTCGAAGCCGCGCTGCTGCCCCTCGGGTTCGAAGTCCACCGCTTTGTGCGCGGCGACCCGGCGGTCGAGAACCTCATTGCCTTGCGCGGTTCGGGCGCCCCCCACTTCGGCTTTGCCGGCCACCTCGACGTCGTTCCGCCGGGCGAGGGGTGGGAAGGCGACGCGTTTGTGCCACGGATCGAAAACGGCCTGCTGATCGGGCGCGGCGCCAATGACATGAAGAGTGCGATCGCCGCCTTCGCCGCCGCCGCCGCCGCGACGCCCCACGAAACGGGCACCTTGTCGCTGCTCATCACCGGCGACGAGGAAGGCCCTGCCGCGCATGGCACCGTGGCGATCATCGACTGGCTGCGCGAGCGGGCGATCCAGCCCGACATGATCCTGATCGGCGAGCCGACCAGCGAGACCGTGCTCGGCGACACGATCAAGATCGGCAGGCGCGGATCGGTCAACATGTGGATCGACCTTCCCGGTCATCAGGGCCATGTCGCTTACCCCCACCTCGCCACCAATCCGATTGGCCCGCTGGCACGGATCGTCGCCGAGCTTGATGCGTGGCAGCTTGACGCTGGCAATGACGCCTTTCCCCCGTCCAACCTCGAATTCACCGAAATCCTCACCCCGCCTGGCGCCACCAATCTCATCCCCGGGCGCGCTGCGGCGCGGCTCAACATCCGGTTCAACAATCTTCAGCGCGGCGCCGACCTCGTCGACCGGGTGCGCGAAGTGGTGCTGCGCCACGCGCCCCAGGCCACCCTCGAAGCGCTGATCTCGGGTGAGGCGTTCGTCACTCCGCCAGGGCCGCTCTACGAACTCGTGGTTGGCGCAATCCGCGACGAAACCGGGATCGAGCCGAAGCTTTCGACCAGCGGCGGGACGTCCGACGGGCGCTTCCTCATCGCCTTGTGCCCGGTGGTCGATTTCGGCCTTCCCAACGCCACCATGCACAAGGTCGGCGAGCAGGCCGCGGTGGCCGATATCGAAGCATTGGCGAAAATCTATGCGCGCGTGATCGCGGCGGCCTTCGCTTAGGCGACCGAGCGCGATCCGCGTTCGGCATTGCGGATCCAGGCGACGAATTCGTCTTCGAACATCGGGTGCGCGAAGACGAATCCCTGGACCGTCTCGCAGCCCATCGCGCGCAGGATGTCGGCCTGGGCGACGGTCTCGACCGCCTCGGCGACGATCTCCGCCCCGACGCCCTTGATCAGCTGGATCACCGCCTGGACCACGGTCCGCGCTTTCTCGCTGGTGTCGATGTCGGCGATCAGCGACGGGTCGAGCTTGACCCGGTCGAGCGGCATCGCCCGCAATCGGGCAATGTTCGAGTAACCGGTGCCGAAATCGTCGATCGCGATCGTCGCGCCGTCGGCCCGCAGCGCCGCAATCTCGGCCAGAACCGCAGCGGAGCATTCCATCGCCGCGGTCTCGGTGAACTCGAGCTCGATCAGCGACAGCGGCACCCCGCGCCCGGCAAAGGCGGCGCGCAAATTGGTGAAGAAGTCGGCGCGGTCGATCTGGCGCGGGCTGACGTTGAAGGCCAGCCGCCGCGCGATCCCGCTCTTTTGCCAGTCGGCCATCATCGAGGCGACTTCGGCGATAACCCATTCGCCGATCTCGGCAATGATTCCTGTTTGTTCGGCGATCGGAATGAAGCTGTTCGGCTGACGCAGGCCTTCGCGTGGATGATGCCAGCGGAGCAATGCCTCGGCCCCGGTGATCTCTCCGCTGACGAGGCTTAATTGAGGTTGCATGGCGAGCACGAATTCGCCGCGCTGGACCGCCTCGCGAAGCGCGACCTCGGTGTCGATCCGCGCCTGATGCTCGTCGGCGAGCGCGTCGGAGAACAGACAATATTGGCTCCCGCCGCGTTCCTTGGCGCGATACATGGCGATGTCGGCGGCGCGCATCAATGTCTCGATGCTCGTCCCGTGGTCGGGGGTCAGCGCGACTCCGACCGAGGCGCCGATATCGATGCTGTGGCCATGCAGCGCAAACGTCTCCCCGATCGCCAGCGCGATCCGCCGCGCGATCCGCTCGGCGTCGCCCGGAGAGGCCACGCCCGGCACGAAAATCGTGAACTCGTCGCCGGCGAGGCGGGCGAGGAGCGGGTTCGAGCTGGGGTGATCGCCGACCTCGGCCTTGACCACGACGCGCAGGCGATTGGCGACCATCACCAGCAATTGATCGCCGCGGGCATGCCCCAAACTGTCGTTGACGCTTTTGAAGCGGTCGAGGTCGACGAACAGCATGGCCGAGCGCTGTGCGGAATCGGCGGAGCCGATCAGCTTGTCGGCTTCGGCACGGAAATGGAGGCGGTTGGGAAGCGAGGTGACGGGATCATACATTCCCAGGGCATGGGCGTTGTCGATCGAGCTCCTGACTTCGGAGAACAGTCCGTCGACCGCCGCCGCAAGCTTGGGCAGGCTGTCGCGCACGATGCGCGGCGCGGGGCTGGTGAAATCGCCTTGCTCGACCGCAAGCAGCCGCTCGCCCAGCGCGGACAGGGCGCGCGCACTCTGGCTGTTGGGGCGCTCCGACGCGATGTAGCTGATCAGCAAGCAGAAACAGCCCGCGACGATCGACGCGACGATCTTGGCGTCGAGCTCGGTGATCGTCAGAAAGGCTCCCAGCGAGAAGACGAACGAAGCGAAACCCGCAATCCCCGACAACAGGGCATTGCTGACTTTCTGCGCCATTCCTTCGCGCCATTCGGAAATGGAGAATCCCCTTCGCGTTCGTCCACGGCGGAGAAAAACCGCCTCACGCTCGCTCGAGGACTAAACAGTCGGGGTTAACAAAAAGTGGAAGCGCTAGCCGCGGCGGAGAATGATATACAGGCTGCCCCCGCCGCCGTGACGGCGATGCGCGGCGCGGACCGCGGCGATGTGCCGCGCGTGGCGCGACGACGCCAGCCAGTCGTGCACCACCGCCCGAATTCGTCCGCGCTCGATCGGCGGTTCTCCGCGTCGCTCATGCCCGGTGATCAGCAGGACGACCCGATCTCCCGCGGCGATCGCGCGCTCGAGCGCAAAATCGATCGCCGACCAGGCCCCGTCGAGGCGATGCCCGTGGAGGTCGAGCGTTCGATCGGGCGATATGCTTCCCGATCGCAGCCTTTTGTCCCACGATCCGTCGAGCGTCGCCGTCTGGAGCGTCGATCGGGGCGTGGGTATCGCCACGAGCGCCGGCCGTGTTGGAGGCACTCTTCCCTTGGGCGACTTGAGCGCCGGCGCTGCGACCCCCCTCGCAATCGGCAGTGGCGTAGACGCCGCTATGCGCGGAACGTCACGAGAAAGCGGGCGGATCGTCGCCGCGACGCGCGCCCACAGTTCGGCCTCTTCAGCGTCTAATTTGCGCACGCGCCGCCGCGCCCTTGGGCAATAGGATCATCGCCTGGCCCTTGGCCGCCATTCCGCCCGCGGTGGCCTCGGCGAGCGCTCCCGCGCCCCAAAAGGTATCGAAGCGGTTGGCCCCCTTTATGGCCCCCCCAGTATCCTGCGCGACCCACAGTCCGTCGGCCTCGGCCCGGTCGAGGTCGAGAAACACCGGTGCGCCGAGTGGCACGAAGGCCGGATCGGCGGCGACCGTGCCGTTCGGGGTAACCGGCGCCGCGAGCGCACCGAGTGGTCCCGCGCCCGTCACTTCCGTAAAAAAGATATAGCTCATATTCTCGCGCATCAGCGCCGCGCCTTCGGCGGGGTGGGCGCGGATCCAGGCGACGATCGAGGTCATCGACGCGCCGCCGGGCGGAAGCACGCCCCGGTCGCGCAGCAAGCGCCCGATCGCGGTGTAATCGCGGCCGTTCTGGTTGTCATAGCCGACCCGCATCACGCCCCCGTCGGGCAGCAGAAGCCGCCCCGATCCCTGGATTTCAAGGAAGAACAGCTCGACCGGATCGGCGGCAAAACCGATTTCCAGCCCGCGCCCGGCAAGGACCCCGTCCTCAATCTCGGCGCGCGGATAATATAGCACGCATTGCCCGGTCTCGTCATAGCGCCCGCGCCCGGTCCCGCCATCGACACGGGTGCAACGGACGAGGTCGGCCGGGGTGCGGTATATCGGCACGGCATAGCCCGGCGCCGCAGTCCGCGAGCCTCGGATTTGAGGTTCGTAATAGCCCGTTGCAAAGGCTTCGCCGGTGCCGACCACGACCCATTCGAAGCGGTCGCGGAAAAAGGCGGAGGCGCCGGCCGGGTCGAGGATCGCGGCTTCGCTGCACAACGGCTGCCAGTCGTTCGGCGCGGTCAGCCCGCTTGCGTCGGTGCGCTTGAGCAAGGCCGGGCACGACAGTCGAAACGCCGCCAGAGCGCGCGATGCCTGAAGCGGATCGACACTCGGCGCGGCAACCGCGCGAACTCCCGCCAGGCGGGCGTTGGCGGGCGGCGGCGGAACCGGCACCACGGGCGCCGGCACTGAAGGCGGCACGACGATAGGGCCTGGCGGACGATGGGTGCTGCACCCTGCGACCAGCAGCGCGGCGACCAGCGCGAGCGTCCGAAAGACGTTGCTCACTCTTCTTCGTCGGTTTCGACCAGCATCCAATTGGGGTCGTTTGCGCCAATGTCGCGGCGAAAGGTCCAGCGGTCGCGGGTCTGGACCGCGTCGGACAGCGATCCGGCAATGACATCGCCCGCAGCATTGCGCGTCACCGCGGCGATATCGGCCTCGAACCGCACCGTCACCAACGCCACCTTGCGCTCGACTTCGGCTCCGGCGATGACCGCTTGCTCGACCGCGACCAGGCGATTGTCGAGCACCAGTCCATCGGTCGCGCGCTGCTCGACCGCGCCGGCAAAGGCGTCATAGACATGGTCGTCGACATGCGGCCGCATCGCGTCGAGGTCGCCCTTCCAAAAGCTTTCGAGGATCAGGCGATACGCGCCCTGCGCGCCATCGAGGAAGCGAGCCACGTCGAACGACGGGTCGGCGGCGAGCAAGGCGCGTACGCCCGGCCCGGCGGTCGCCAGATAGTTCATCGCATCGGCCCCGGACTGCGGCACGGCGGCCGGCGATTCGGCACGGGCGGCGACCTTCGCGTCGATGTCCGGCTCGACCGGCTTGAGCACCGGCTGCTCATGCCCGCTTCGCTCGCCCAGCACATTGTAGAGCCTGAGCCCGATGAACACAGCGACAAGCGCAAGGATGACAATGGCAGTCACGGAACGGCACCTTCTTTTGCAGCGAACGATGGTCGATCGTCCGGGCTCAACATAAGCGCGATCACGCTTGGATTCAAACGTTGCTCCGCCCCCTGCCCCACGCCTCATCCCATTGCACGGCTTCAAGTCGGCTGCTAGGCGCTGCGACCCGTACTGATGCGCTTGCGTCAGGCCGATTTTTCCATCCTACTCACGGAAGACTTCACGATCATGGCGAGCCAGGCAAATACCCCCGACACTCCGCTCGAAGTCAATGAGGATGGCATGCCGCAAATCAATGCGCTGGCACAGTATATCAAGGATCTGTCGGCCGAAAACCCCAGCGCGCCACAAGTCTTCCAGTGGCAGGGCACTCCTCAGCTCGACGTCCAGTTCAACCTCAACGTCAACCGAGTCACCGACGACGTCCACGAAGTCATCCTGCGGATCGAGCTGAAGGCGGCGTCCGACCAGGGTTCGCACTTCCTTGTCGACCTGAGCTACGCCGGGTTGTTTGGAATGCGCAATGTCCCCGAGGATGCGTTCGCGCCGTTCCTGCTGGTCGAAGGCCCGCGCTTGCTGTTCCCGTTCGCTCGTCAGATCGTCGCCGAGGCAGTCCAGAATCTCGGATTCCCGCCGGTCCTGCTCGACCCGATCGACTTCGCCGGCGCCTATATGGCGCAACTCGAGCAAAGTGGGATCGACGGTAAGGGCGGGGGTGCGGGCTCCGATCAGCCGCTCGCCGATGTCGAACCCGCGGGCAACGCGTGATCCGCGCGCGATGAACCTGCTCAAGGCGACCGGCACGATCGGCGGGCTGACGATGGTCAGCCGGGTCGCGGGCTTCCTTCGCGAAATGCTGATGAGCCGCATCATGGGGGCAAGCGCCGCCGCCGATGCCTTCTTCGTTGCTTTCCGCCTTCCCAACACCTTTCGCCGTTTGTTCGGCGAAGGAGCGTTCTCGGCCGGCTTCGTGCCCTTGTTCAGTCAGCGTTTGCATGGCGAGGGCGGGGAAAAGGCTGCGCATCAATTCTCTGAAGAAGTGCTGGCCGTGTTCCTGCCGACACTGGTCATTTTCACGCTGATCTTTGAAATCATCATGCCGGGGTTCGTCGCGCTGATCTCGGGCTATAGCGGCACCAAGCTTGATCTCGCCACGACGCTCACCCGGATCACCTTTCCCTATCTGGTCCTGATCAGCCTCGTCTCGCTCTTCTCGGGCATCCTCAACAGCCTCGCCAAATTCAGCGCCGCGGCCTTCGCCCCGGCCCTGCTCAACGTCGCCATGCTGCTCGCCCTCATCCTCGTTCGCGACGGCGGGTCGATCACCGCCACCGCGCTCGCCACGGCGGTGACGATCGGCGGATTTATTCAGATCGGCTTGCTGTGGTGGGCGGCGCGCCGCGCCGGCGTCTCCCTGAAACTTCGGCGCCCACGCATGACGCCCGGCGTCCGCCAGTTCGTGCGCGTCGTTATCCCGGCCACGCTCGGCGCCGGTGTTTATCAGATCAGTGCGTTCATCGACACCTTTTTCCTGACCCGCATCGGCGAAGGCGCGATGAGCTATTTCAACTATGCCGACCGCTTGAACCAGCTGCCGCTGGGCGTGATCGGTGCCGCGCTCGGGACCGCGATCCTGCCCCAGGTAAGCCGCTTCGTCGGCGTCAACAACACGGCTGCCGCCGCGCGTGTCCAGAGCGAAGCGGCCGAGCTTGCGACCCTGATGTGCCTTCCCGCCGCGATCGCGCTCGCCGTCAGCGCGGGCCCGCTGGTCGCCGCTTTGTTCGAAGGTGGGCGCTTCTCCGCCAGCGACGCTGCCTCGACCGCGCTGACGCTGTCGATCATCGTCATGGGCCTGCCCGCTTATGTTTTGGTCAAGGTGCTCACGCCGGGTTTCTACGCGCGCCAGGATACCGCCACGCCGGTCAAGACCGCCGGCGTAGTGCTCGCCGCCAATGTCGGACTCAATTTCCTGCTCATCCCGCCCTACGGAATCGCCGGGCTTGCCGCCGCGATCGCTATTTGCTCGTGGCTCAACTGCGTCATCCTTTACGTCATTCTGCACCGCCGCGGTCATTTCCGGATCGAACCGTGGCTCGCCTCGCGCATCGCACGGCAACTTGCCGCGGGAATCGTCATGGCCGCCGCTCTTTGGGCCATCCGCCATTTGATGGGCGGCTGGTTCGCGGGCTCGTTCGGGCATCGTCTGGTCGGGGTTGTCGCCCTCGTGGGTGGCGGGATGGCGGTCTATTTTCCGCTCGTCTATCTGTTCGGCGGGGTCGACAAGGCTGCCCTCAAGGCTCTCCTTCGCCGCAAGAAACCGGTCGAAGATGCCGGCTGACCCGGCGACCGCGCCGATGCGCGTCGTGTCGGGGATCCAGCCCACCGGCGGCCTTCACCTCGGCAATCTGCTCGGCGCAATCCTGCGCTGGGTGCGGATGCAGGACGAGGCCGCCCCCGGGCAGGAAAACCTGTTCTTCCTTGCCGATCTTCACGCGATCACGGTCGACACCAATCCCGGCCACTTGCGCGCCAACGTCCGCGAGATGGCCGCTGCGCTGATCGCCAGCGGGATCGATCCCGCCCGTTCGATCCTGTTCGCGCAAAGCGCTGTCCCGGCCCATGCCGAGCTCGCCTGGATCCTCCAGTGCACCGCGCGGATGGGCTGGCTCAACCGCATGACGCAATTCAAGGACAAGTCGGGCAAGAACAAAGAAGGCGCCAGCGTCGGGCTGTTCACCTATCCTGTGCTTCAGGCTGCCGACGTGCTGGTTTATAACGCGACCCACGTTCCCGTCGGCGAGGATCAAAAACAGCATATCGAGCTCGCCCGCGACATCGCGGTCAAGTTCAACAACGACTATGACGTCGAGCTGTTCACGCCCCCCGAACCGTTCATCGGCGGCGGCACCGCGGCGCGCGTCATGTCGTTGCGCGACGGCTCGATGAAAATGTCCAAGTCCGATCCGTCGGACATGAGCCGGATCAACCTGACCGACGACGACGATGCCATTGCTCAAAAGATCCGCAAGGCGCGGACCGATCCCGCGCCATTGCCCGACGATCCCGCCTTGCTCGCGGCGCGCCCCGAAGCGCGCAACCTCGTCGGCATCCTTGCTGCGCTGACCAACGACACCGAAGCCGCGATCTGCGCCCGCTTCGCCGGGCAGGGTTTCGGCGCATTCAAGCCAATGCTGACCGATGCCGTGATTGACCTGCTCTCCCCGCTCCGCTCGGGGCTCATCGACCTTCGCCGTGACGAGGGCAGGATCGACGCCATTCTCGCCGCCGGGTCGGAACGCGCAGCGGCGCTTGCCGCGCCGACCATTGCCGCCGCCTATCGCGCCGTCGGGCTGCGTGCCTAACGTCGCTTTGCCGACTTTCTCGCTTCATCGACCATTCAGCACGGTTCGTGCTATAAGCCCCCGATAATCAATCGTTTCCTCGATCAAGGGGTGAGTCTCGATGCGTAATTTCAAGCTTGCCGCGGCGCTTGCGCTCGGTGTTTCTGCAGCTGCCTTGTCGGGCTGCATGACCGGATTCCCGGCGCAGGTTTCGCGCTATCAGGCGATGCCCGCTCCGCAGGGGCAGAGCTTCATTGTCGTTCCGATGGACTCGCGCGACATCGGCGGGCTCGAATTTTCGCGCTATGCCGCCATGGTCGCCCAAGGCATGCAGGCGCAGGGCTATGTCCCCGCCGCCTCGATCCAGAGCGCGACGATGGTCGTCCGGCTCGGCTATGGCGTCGATCAGGGGCGCACAGAATATGTTCGCGACATCGGCGGCTGGGCCGACCCCTACGGCCGCAGCTGGGGCTATGGCGGACTGCCGTTTTACTCGCGTTTCGGCTATTATGGCGCCGGCGCGCGGTCGGGCTTCTATTACGGCTGGAACAGCCCGTTCTTCGGCAGCGGCTTCGACGATGGCATCAGCAGCTACACCGTCTATCGCAGCTACCTCGACATGGACATTCGCCGCAAGGGCGACAATGCGGCTTTGTTCGAAGGGCATGCCAAGGCGCGCTCGCACACCGACAATCTCGGCACGCTCGTCCCCAATCTGGTCGAAGCGATGTTCACCGGCTTCCCCGGCCGTTCGGGCGAGACCGTCCGCATCACCGTCGCCCCGCCGCCCCGCGCCCCGCGCAATTAAGCGCACGGCGATCCCCCAATGCAAAAGCCCGTCCGGATCGATCCGGGCGGGCTTTTTTTCGCATCGGCGGCGGGCTAGCCTTCGAGCTGGCGGGTCAGCAAACGAATGTCGGCGTCAAGTTCGCTGTCGCTCGCGCGCAGGCGCTCGATCTGCTTGACGGCGTGGATCACCGTGGTGTGGTCGCGCCCGCCGAAGCGGCGTCCGATGTCGGGCAGCGACTTGGGCGTCAATTGCTTGGACAGATACATCGCCACCTGGCGCGGGCGGGCGACTTCTCGCGCGCGGCGGGCACTGGTCATTTCGGCCTTGCGGATGCGATAATGCTCGGCGACCTGGGTCTGGATCTCGTCGATCGAGATGCGCCGCTGGTTGGCGCGCAGCAAATTGGCGAGCACCTCCTCGACGAACGGAACGTCGATCGTCCGCCCGGTCATCATCGCATAGGCCGCGATGCGGTTGAGCGCGCCTTCGAGCTCGCGGATCGAGCTGGTCAGGCGGCGGGCGAGGAACTCGACCACCGGGCGCGACATGTCGACCCCCGGCAAGACCGACAATTTGGCGTCGATGATGTTGAGCCGAAGCTCATATTCGGCCGGGTTGATGTCTGCCACCAGTCCCCAGCTCAATCGCGACAGGATGCGTGGAGCGATCCCGTCGAGATCCTGCGGGGCGCGGTCCGACGTAATCACCAACCGCCGCCCGGCGGTGATGATCTCGTTCATCGTATGGAAGAATTCTTCCTGGGTCGAATCCTTGCCGGCGATGAATTGGACGTCGTCGATCAACAGCAAATCGGCGCTGCGCAATCGCCCCTTGAAGCCGATCGTGTCATTTTCCCGCAACGCGCGAACGAATTCGACCATGAACTTTTCGGCCGACATCGACACGACCCGGGCGGTCGGGCGTCCTTCGAGGAACGCCTGCCCGATGGCATGGAGCAAGTGGGTCTTGCCGCGGCCCGTTCCGCCGTGGAGGAACAAGGGGTTGAAGGCGACGCTTTCGGCGGTCGCGAGCGTCTTGGCGGCGGTCGCCGCGACCTCGTTGGCCTTGCCGATCACAAAGGTTTCAAAGCGATAGCGGGCATCGAAATTGGGCGCCTGCGGATCGCGCGGCGCGGCCGGCGGCGGGGCGGCCGGGATGTCCTCGAGGATGAGCAGCGGCGCGGGGCGCGGCCCTTCGCTCGACGCGACGATCCGCACAGTGCGGACGAGTGGAAGCACCGACTTCCACGCCAGTCCAAGCCGTTCGCCAAAATGCGATCGTACCCAATCGGCCATGAACTGGCTCGGCATGATCAACTCGAGCTCGCCCGAGTCGGGATCGAGCGCGCCAAGCTCGGCGGGCTTAAGCCACCCGTCGAAGGTGCGCGCGCCAAGGTCGCGCCGGAGCCCACCGCGGATCATGTCCCACGCCGCTTCCAAGGGCGACGGATCTGCGTTGGCGCCATCGGGAGCAGCGGCACCGCCGTGGCACAGATTGTCCCGATCGCCCTGCACTGACTCGCGCCTCCCGAAACTTCGCTGTGCGCAAGGCATCAATCGTCCACCCGCACGAGATGATCGTGCGGCCGCAATCGACTTGTGCCTTGCCCTCCTCCGGGCGGCGGATTCGCCGTCCGAGCACAGGGTTTTGGGAGGTTGGGAGCGGGCTTTCAAGCGATGTATTTCGCGCAGTCGAAATAAACCGACTTGACATCGAAGAGTCACGGAAATGCAAAGAAACGCCTGAATTTCGGGCTTTTTCTGAACGACCTTACGGCGCCTCTTCGCGAATCGCGGGAATCGCTGTCTTTTTCAGGTGCCAAAAAGAAACGGACCGTCGGAGGGTCCGACGGTCCGTTTCAACCCGGGACTGGACCCCATGATTACAGCGCGGCGACGCGCTTGCTGAGCCGCGAATATTTGCGGCTGGCCGTATTCTTGTGAAGCACGCCTCGAGCGACTCCGCGTGCCATTTCAGGCTGCGCTTTCCTGAGCGCGTCGGCGGCCTCGTCCTTCTGGCCGAGCGCGCAGGCCGCTTCGACCGCCTTGATGAAGGTACGGATGCGGCTGACGCGCGCACCGTTGATCAAAGCGCGATTGGCGTTGCGACGGATGCGCTTCTTGGCTTGCGGCGTGTTCGCCATCGATGGGACCTCTAGTGTGCAAAATGAAAATACGGCGCAAAGCCAAAGGCTCGCACCGGCGTGCCGTCCCCCTACCCGCACCGGCGATTCGCGTCAACCGACGATCCCCATCGTAACGTCGGACGTGACCCGGCACCGTTCTCCTTACTTCTGGCACGACCCGCAGAAAAAGGTCGATCGTCCGCTTTGAACGATTCGCTTGACCGATCCCTCGCACCCCCCGTGACACGGCTCGCCCTCGCGGCCGTACACGTCGAACTGCTTGGAAAAATAGCCGAGTTCGCCGTCGGGCCGGGCAAAGTCGCGGAGGCTCGAACCCCCGGCCGCGATGGCATCCTCAAGCACTGCCGGGATTGCGTTCGCGAGCGCGTCGAGCCTGGGCTTGCCGACTCGCCCCGCCGCCTTGCGCGGGTCGATCCGTGCCCGGAACAGCGCCTCGCACACATAGATATTGCCCAGCCCGGCGACGATCCTCTGGTCGAGCAACATCAGCTTGATCGCCGCCGTGCGCCCCGCCAGCCTGTGCTTGAGCCACGTCCCCGACAGTGCCTCGCCAAGCGGTTCGCGGCCGAGCGCCGCGATCGCGGGCCACGCCGCCACCTCGTCGGTCTGCATCAGGTCGAGCGAGCCGAACCGCCGCGGGTCGTTGAGGCTCAGCCGATGGCCGTCGTCGGTTTCGATCAGAAGATGGTCATGCTTGCCGATCTCGCTTGGGTCGATCCGCCACCGCCCCGACATGCCAAGATGAAACACCAGCGTGTCCCCCCGGTCGGTCTCGATCAGCCCGTATTTGGCCCGCCGCTTCAGCCCCGTCACGACCGCCCCTGTCAGCCTTTGCCCAAGGTCGATCGGCATCGCCCGACGCAGGTCGGCGCGGCGCGGCTCGACCCGCACCAGGCGCCGACCCTGCAGCACCTTGGCCAATCCGCGCACGGTGGTTTCGACTTCGGGAAGTTCGGGCATCGCCGGTGTATGGCGAAGCGTCCTCATCCCCGCTAGAGGCGGAACATGATGGACAAGGTCAATTTCGGCGACGCGCTCGTCACCCCTCAGGAAAAGACCCGCCGCGTTGGCGGGGTCTTCACCTCGGTCGCCAAAAGCTACGACGTGATGAACGACCTCATGTCGGGCGGAATGCACCGGCTGTGGAAGGATCGCTTCGTCGCCAAGGTCAAGCCGCGCCCCGGCGAGCAAATCCTCGACATGGCCGGCGGCACCGGCGATATCGCCTTTCGCATGGCGAAGCGCGGCGCGCTGGTCACGGTCAGTGACATCAACCCCGACATGCTCGCGGTCGGCTTAGATCGCGCTACCAAGCGCGGCCTCGAGGGCCTCATTTGGCAGGTCGAGAATGCCGAGACGCTGAGTTTCGCCGACGCCAGCTTCGATGCTTATACGATCGCCTTCGGCATCCGCAACGTGACCGACATTCCCAGGGCCTTGCGGGAAGCGCACCGCATATTGAAGCGCGGCGGGCGCTTCTACTGCCTCGAATTCTCGACCAGCGAATGGCCCGGCTTCGGTCCGCTCTATGACCGCTATTCGGAGCATGTCATTCCGCGCATCGGCAAGGCCGTGGCCGGCGACGAGGACAGCTACCGCTACCTCGTCGAATCGATCCGCCGCTTCCCGCGAATGGAAGCATTTCGCGCGATGATCGAGGAAGCCGGTTTTAAATCGACCAGCGTCGAACCCATCCTCGGTGGCCTGGTCGCGATCCACGGCGGTTGGAAAATTTGACTCACGCCGTCACTCACCTCTGGCGCCTGCTGAAATGGGGGCGCACACTGGCCCGCCACGGTGCGCTGCAGGGGATCGAGCGCGACCCTTTGACCCCGGCCAACGTCCGCCGTCTCCTGCGCGCCTCGCGTTTCGGCCTGCATCAGCCTGCCGTCCCCGATTATGCCGCCGCGCTGCAGGCGATCGGCCCCGCCGCGATCAAGCTTGGCCAAGCGCTCGCCACGCGCCCCGACCTGGTCGGCGATGTTGCCGCCGCCAATTTGCTCCAGCTCCAGGATTCGCTCCCGCCAGTCCCCTACGCCGCGATCAAGCGCGCGATCGAAAAAGCGCTTGAGGCCCCGGTCGAGACCCTCTTTTCGCGGATCGACGAAGTCCCCGTCGGCGCCGCCTCGATCGCCCAGGTCCACCGTGCCGTCACCACCGAGGGACGCGACGTCGCGATCAAGGTGCTTCGCCCCGGCATCGAGGACGAGTTCGCGTCGGCGCTCGAGACCTATGAATGGGCCGCGGGGCATGTCGAGCTGCTCGGCGGGACCGAGGCCGTGCGGCTCCGCCCCCGCCTCGTCGTCGCCCATTTCAAGCAATGGACCAACCGCGAGCTCGATCTTCAGCGCGAAGCCGCCTCGGCCTCCGAACTGAAGGACAAGATGGTCGCCGAGCCCGGCTTCTACGTTCCGGAGATCGACTGGCGCCGCACTGCGCGGCGCGTGATGACCTTGGAATGGCTCGACGGGATCAAGCTCAGCAATCGCACCGGGCTGATCGCCGCGGGTCACGATCCAAAGGCGCTCGCCGGGATACTCGTCCGCGCCTTTCTTCGCCAGGCTGTGATCGACGGCTTCTTTCACGCCGACCTCCACCAGGGCAATCTGTTCGCGCTGGCCGACGGCCGCGTCGCCGCGATCGATTTCGGCATCATGGGGCGGATCGACCGTAGAGCGCGCATGTGGCTCGCCGAGATTTTGTACGGGCTGATTACCGGCAATTATCAGCGCGTCGCCGAGATCCATTTCGAGGCGCAATATGTTCCGCCGCACCACAATGTCGCCGAGTTCGCGACCGCCTTGCGCGCCGTCGGCGAGCCGATGCGCGGCCTGCCCGTCAAGGACATCAGCGTCGGACGGATGCTCGAAGGGCTGTTTTCGATCACGCGCGATTTCGACATGCCCGTCCAGCCCCATCTGCTTCTCCTCCAGAAGACGATGGTGATGGAGGAAGGCGTCGCCACCGCGCTCGATCCCGATATCAACATGTGGGAAACCGCCGAGCCGTTCCTCAAGGAATGGCTTCGCTCCGAGCTTGGGCCCGAGGCTTATTATGCCGATCGCATCGTCGACACCGTGCGCGCCTTCAAGCTCATCCCCGACCTGATCCGCAAGATCGATGCCAGCTTCCCGACCCCCGGCGCCGCCCCGCCGCCCCCGCCGCTGAGCGACATGCTGGTGCGCGAAGGTGCGTCGAACGGCGCGCTGGTCGCGACCGCGATCCTCGCTGCGCTCGCCTCGGCGTCGCTGACCTATCTTTTGGTTGGCTAGGATGGACGTCGGCTCGTTCGCGACGCGCTTCGACCGCTGGCGCCGCATCCCCGCTACCGTGTTCCTCGCCGCGCTTGCCGCTCTCCTTATCGTCGCCGCCTGGCCGACCGCCTCCACCCCCAAGCCCAAGATGCGCGCCGCGGTCAGCGAACAAAGCGATCTCGACCTCTACCGCGACACGATCCGCCGGGTCGGCGCGGGCGAACCCTATTATCCAACCGCCGCCGATCAGCTTCGCAAGGGCGGCTATCCGTTGAAACCGTTCGTCACCTTTCGCTTGCCGACGCTCGCCATGATTTACGCCCACGTTCCCGAAGGACTGATGATCGGCATACAGGGTCTGCTTGCCCTGTCCGTTTTATGGGTGTGGTGGCGGCGGCTTGAGCCGATGCTTCCGCTGCGGCTGCTTGCGCTGGCGATGGTCCTGCTCGTCGGCGGCACCGCCGCACTGGTCGAGCCCGTCACCGGGCTGTTTCACGAAAGCTGGGCGGCCTTGTTGATGGCGCTGATGATCGGACTCAGGCGCCCCGGCCACGTCGCCGGCGCGATGATCGCGGGCGGGATCGCGCTGATCGTGCGCGAAACCGTGCTGCCGATGATCCTCGTCATGGCCGCGCTTGCCGTGATCGAGCGGCAGCGGCGCGAGGCGCTCGGCTGGCTCGCCATCGTCGCTTTGTTCGCCGCAGCCTTGTTCGCTCATGCGCAGATGGTCGCGACCGTGGTCCGCCCCGACGATCTCGCCTCGCCCGGGTGGAGCGCGATGCTCGGCCCCCGCTTCGCCCTGAGCGCCTTCGCCACCGTGTCGAGCGCCACCGCACTGCCGCGCGCGCTCGCCGCGGTCGTCATCATCCTGTCGCTGTTCGGCTGGCTCTCGGTCGCCGCCGGCTGGGCGCTTCGGGCGAGCCTGCTCCTGCTCGGCTATTTCGCGATGCTCGCGTTGTTCGCCCGCGCCGACACCTTTTACTGGGCCTTGCTCGTCGCGCCGCTGTCTCTGGTCGGGCTGATCTTCGTGCCGCGCGCCATCGCCACGCTTGTAAGCGCAGCGCGCGGCGTGGCACAGCCCGCGTCATGAGCCGCATCCTCCTCATCGTCGGCGGTGGCATCGCCGCCTTCAAGGCCGCCGAACTGATCCGCCTCGCGCGCAGGGCGGGGCACAGCGTCACCCCCGTCCTCACCGCCGGGGGAGCGCATTTCGTCACGCCGATGAGCCTTGCCGCGCTCGCCGAAAGCCCGGTCTATACCTCGCTGTGGGATCTAAAGGACGAGGCCGAGATGGGTCATATCCAGCTCTCGCGATCCGCCGACCTGATCCTCGTCTGTCCCGCCACCGCCGACCTCGTCGCCAAGATGGCGGCCGGCATCGCCGACGACCTCGCCACCACTTTGCTGCTCGCCACCGACAAACCGGTCGCCGTCGTCCCTGCGATGAACGTCCGCATGTGGCAACACGCCGCGACCCGGGCCAATATCGTCACCCTGCGCGCCCGCGGCGTCACCGTCCTCGACCCCGACGAAGGGCCGATGGCGTGTGGCGAATACGGACCCGGCCGCCTCCCCGAACCCGCCGACATCATGTCCCGGATCCTCCCCGGAACGGGGTCCGCCGCGCGCTTGCTCGGTGGTGGAGAGGGCCCATCGTCGAGCGCGGGCTTCCCGCGACGTTCCGGGGAGGATCTCGCCGGCACCCACATCCTGATCACCGCCGGCCCGACCCACGAGCCGATCGACCCCGTCCGCGTCATCGCCAATCGCTCGTCGGGCAAACAGGGGTTCGCCATCGCCGCCGCCGCCGCCGCCGCGGGCGCGCGAGTGACCCTCATCGCCGGCCCCGTCGCGCTCCCCACCCCCGGCGGCTGTGCCCGCATCGATGTCGAGACCGCCCGGCAAATGGCCGAAGCGGTCGAGCACGCCCTCCCCTGCGACGTCGCGATCCTCGTCGCCGCGGTCGCCGACTGGCGGGTCGAGCCAAGCCCGAACAAGCTCAAGAAGGCCGACGGCCCGCCCGAGCTGCGCTTTGCCACCAACCCCGACATCCTCGCCACGCTCGCCAACCACCCCGACCGCCCACGCCTGCTAATCGGCTTTGCCGCCGAGACCGACGACGTCGTCGCCAACGCCGTCGCCAAGCGCACCGCCAAGCGCGCCGACTGGATCGTCGCCAACGACGTCTCGGGCGACGTCATGGGCGGCGCGCACAATCGCATTCACCTGATCACCGCCGACGGGACCGAGGACTGGCCGAGCGCGACCAAGGACGAAGTCGCTCGCCAGCTCGTCGCCCATATCGCGACCTTTCTTGACGCAGGGACAACGTCCGCATGACCCTTCGCATCGCCATCACCCGCCTGCCCCACGGCGCAGGGCTTCCCTTGCCGAGCTATGCGACCGCGGGCGCCGCGGGGCTCGACGTGGTCGCGGCCGAGGATTTCGATCTCGCGCCGGGCAAGCGCCACGCCGTCGCCACCGGTTTCCAGGTCGCGATCCCGTCCGGCTTCGAAATTCAGGTCCGCCCGCGGTCGGGCCTCGCCTTCAAGCACGGCATCAGCGTCCCCAACGCCCCCGGCACGATCGACAGCGACTATCGCGGCGAGCTGAAGGTGCTGCTGATCAACCACGGCGACGCCCCCTTCGCCATCCGCCGCGGCGAGCGGATTGCCCAGCTCGTCCCCGCAGCGGTCACCCGAGCGACCTTCGATGAAGTCGCCGTCCTCGACGATACGCAGCGAGGCGTCGGCGGTTTCGGCAGCACCGGGGTCGCCTGATCCGGTGGCCCTGACCGACAACGAGCTCGACCGCTACGCCCGCCACCTAGTTCTCCCTCAGGTCGGCGGCCTCGGACAGCAGCGCCTCAAGGCGGCCCGCATCGCCATCGTCGGCGCGGGCGGGATCGGCACCGGAGCGATTCCCGCGCTCGCCGGCGCGGGCATCGGCCATCTGACGATTATCGACGGGGACACCGTGGACCTCAGCAATCTCCAGCGCCAGATGCTCTATCGCACCAGCGAAATTGGTTCCTTCAAGGCCGCGCTCGCCGCCGCTTTCGTCGCCGATCGCAACCCCCACGTTGCGGTCGCTGCGCTGCCCGAACGCATCACCGACGCCAATGCCGCAGCGCTTCTTGAGGGCCACGATCTGATCCTCGACGGGACCGACAATTTCGCCACCCGGCTGCTTGTCAGCGATACGGCCGTGGCCCTTGGCACTCCCTTGCTCAGCGCCGCCGCGCAGCAATTCCAGGGCCAGGTCGGGCTGTTTCGCGGGCGGCCCTGCTACCGCTGCTTCGTAGGGGACGCGTTCGACGCCGACGATTGCGACAATTGCGCCGAGCTTGGCGTGCTCGGGGCGCTGACGGGGACGGTCGGGGCGTTCGCCGCGCTGGTCGCGATCCGCGCAATCGTAGGGATCGGGGCCGATGCCGCGGGCAAGCTCCATCTGTTCGACGGCGCGACGCTCGGCTGGCGCGCGCTCAACCTCGCGCCCGACCCGGGGTGCCGGACGTGCGGTGAAGGCGCGTCCTCTCCAGCCCGTTTGGGCTGAGCCTGTCGAAGCCCTGCCCTTCCTTTCCTTCGGCAGAAAAAGGACAGTCCTTCGACAAGCGCAGGACGAGCGATTTTTTAAGCCTTTGCGGCGGCTGGTTTCTTCGCCGCAGCCTTCTTCGCCGGGGCATTCTTGGCCGCAGCTTTTTTCATCGGCGCTTTCTTCTTCTTGATTCCGGGGCCCTTGGCGGCCTTGGCGTCGATCAGGGCAATCCCTTCCTCAAGCGTGACCGCCTTCGGATCGGCCGACTTGGGCAAGGTGGCGTGGGTCTCGCCGTCGCTGACGTAGGGGCCATAGCGACCCTCCATCACCTTGAGCTCCTTGCCGCTGTCGGGGTGCGCGCCGAGCACGGCGAGCGGCTCGCGCCCCCCGCCCCCGCGCTGGCCCTTGGCCGCGGCGGCTTCGGCAAGCTTGACCACCGCGGCGTTCATGCCGGTGTCGAAGACGTCGGCGGTCGAGGTCAAGCGGGCGTATTTCCCGTCATGCACAAGGTAAGGCCCATAACGCCCGATCGACGCGCTGATTTGGTTTCCGCTCTCGGGATGCACTCCGACGACGCGGGGCAGCGACAGCAATTTGAGCGCCATCTCGAGCGTCAGCCCGTCGGTCCCGACATCCTTGGGAATAGAAGCCTTCTTGGCATCCTTTTCGTCGCCCTGCTGGACATAGGGCCCGAAGCGCCCGTTGCGCAGCGACACTCCCTCGCCCAAATCGCTTGGGCCATCGGCCACCGCCGCGTCCCCGCCCTGGCCGAACTTCTGGGTATATTTGCAATCAGGGTAGTTGGAGCAGGCGACAAAGCTTCCGAATTTCCCCCCGCGCAGCGCGAGCCGGCCATTGCCGCACGCCGGGCAGGCGCGCGGATCGCTGCCATCGGCTTTTTCGGGGAACAGCCACGGCGCGAGGAATTCGTCGAGCGCGGCGGTCACCGCCGAGGGTTGCTGCTCCATCACTTCGCCCGCGAGCGGCTTGAAATCTTTCCAGAATTGCTCGAGCAGCGCCTGCCAGCCGGTGCGCCCGCCCGACACATCGTCGAGCCCTTCCTCAAGGCTCGCAGTGTAATCATAATCGACATAACGGTTGAAAAAGCGCTCGAGGAATGCCGTCACCAGCCGCCCGCTCTCCTCGGGGACGAAGCGATTCTTGTCGGTCCGCACATACTCCCGGTCCTTCAACGTCTGGAGCGTCGCGGCGTAGGTCGAGGGGCGGCCGATGCCGAGCTCCTCCATGCGCTTGACCAAACTCGCTTCGGAATAGCGCGGTGGCGGCTGGGTGAAGCTTTGCGTTGCCTCGACTTCCTTCTTGGCCGGGGCGTCGCCCGCCTTGAGCAAGGGCATCCGGGCTGAATCCTCGTCGTCGTTCGCCTTTTCGTCGCGGCCTTCCTCGTACAGCGCGAGATAGCCGGGGAACAACACGACCTGCCCCGTCGCGCGAAGTGTTGCGCGCCCCGCTCCGTCGCTCAGCTCGACCGTCGTCCGCTCCAACCGCGCCGAAGCCATCTGGCTCGCCAGCGCGCGGTTGAAGATCAGCGAATAGAGCTTGGCGTGGTCGCCCGAGGCGGCGCGATCCTTGTGGAAGTCGGTGACGCGGATCGCTTCATGCGCTTCCTGGGCATTCTTCGCCTTGCTGCTGTAAAGACGCGGTTTGTCCGGGACGTAGCCGGCGTCATAGCGCTCAGCGATGGCGCGCCGTGCGGCCGAGATCGCCTCGTCGGCCATCTGCACCCCGTCGGTGCGCATGTAGGTGATCAGCCCGTCTTCGTAGAGCGACTGCGCGAGGCGCATCGTGTGGCTCGCCGAATAGCCCAGCTTGCGCGATGCTTCCTGCTGCAACGTCGAGGTGGTGAACGGCGGCGGCGGGTTGCGCGTGAACGGCTTGGTTTCGGTGTTCGCGACGGTAAACTGCCCCGCCTCGACCACAGCTTTCGCCGCGTCCGCGCCGGCCTTGTCGCCGATCGTCAGACGGTCGATCTTTTTGCCGTCGAGACCGACCAGGCGCGCTCCGAACACCGTGGAATCATGCTCGAACGTCGCCGCGATCGACCAATATTCGTGATTTTTGAACAGTTCGATCTCGCGTTCGCGATCGACGATCAGCCGCAGCGCAACCGATTGCACCCGCCCGGCCGACTTGGCGCCGGGCAATTTTCGCCACAGGATCGGCGACAGCGTGAATCCGACCAGATAATCGAGCGCGCGGCGTGCGCGATAGGCGTCGATCAAGTTCTCGTCGAGTTGGCGCGGCGCAGCCATCGCCGCCAGCACCGCGGTCTTGGTGATCGCGTTGAAGGTCACGCGCTCGACATGCGCAGGAAGAAGTTTCTTCTTCCGCAACACTTCCTGGACGTGCCACGAAATGGCTTCTCCCTCGCGATCGGGATCGGTCGCCAGGATCAGCGTATCGACCTTTTTCGCCTCATCTCCGATCGCTTTCAATTGCTTGGCCTTGTCGGGATAATTCTCCCACAGCATGGCGAACCCGTCGTCGGGATCGACCGACCCATCCTTGGGCGGCAAGTCGCGCACATGGCCATAGCTCGCCAGCACCCGGTGCCCCGGCCCGAGATATTTTTCGATGGTCTTGGCCTTGGCAGGCGATTCAACGACGACGAGTTTCAAAATCCGCTCCCTCACACACGTACGCGTAGAGTGGAGGGAGGCATGAAGCGTCGTCAAGCGGAGGATGCGAAGCGCCATGACGATCGTGTGTCAGGCCGTTTCCGCCCCCACTGGCTCACTCCTCGACAACATCGAATGGGCTCTCCCGGCCAATAAGATTGTCGCCTGCCCGCGGTCCATGACCCGATCGAGCGCGACCGAGCAGGCCCACCACAGGATCAACCCCGCGATCAGATCGGTGAAGTAATGGCCCCCCATCGGCAAGGTCGAAACGATGATCGTCGCACCGACCGCTGGCATGACCCGATTGACGATGCGAATTCCTGCCCACGCCTGCACGATGAGGAGCGCGATGATCGTGTGGAACGAGGGAAAGCATACCACGCCGGCGATGGCCTCGATCGAAACAATCGGGTCGGCTGCCGTCCGGAACGACGTCAATGCAGCGTGGAAATAGCGTCCCGCGCCGCCGGGTAGCGTGGCCACCGTTGCGGGATCGATGTGCGAGAAACTTCCGTAGGCTGGGAAGAGGAATGAAATGAGCGTGCACAGCAACAAAGTGGCGGAGATCAGGACGCTGAAACGCCACGCCGCTATGCGCTTGCCGATCAACGGCAACACGATGATCGTGATCACCATCAATTGTCCTGAAGCGCTGTACGCGCGCCGGAGCCACTCGATCAGCCATGCAGGCGCAGCGGCAACCCGCAACACGAAGTGCGGCGCCGAAAGGCCCAGCGCGGCATCGGCGTCGAGCAGTCGCTGATCGGAAAGAGGTGCCCCGGAACGCGTGGCGATCATCGCGATCGCTCCGCACGTCATCACGGTCACGAACAGCATGCTGAGAATTGAACAGCTATCGGCGAGCGGGGTTAGGCGAGGGATTCGTCGAAGCAGCACACTAAACGCGAGCCCGAACGTCCCGACAATCGCGACCGCGGCAAACCCGCTTAAATCCCATCGAAGCCCCAAGGCGTGTGCCGCGACAAGGGCGGTGGCCATTGCGATCAGGGTCAGCCCGGACGACAGGGCGCGCAGCTGTTCGATCTGCCTGGTCGTGTCGCGTAACGGCCTCACCGCCCAGCCCCCTGTTGATGGTGGCGAGAGATTAGTCCGATTCGGTTATGATACCGTTATCGCTCTTCAGCTGGTCAGGCTGACCTTGCCTCCGGCGTGCCGCTCGAGCCGTCCGGCGAGGTCGATTTCGAGGAGGACGAGTTGAACCGCGCCGGCCGCCGCGCCCGACTGGCGGATCAATTCATCGACCGGGACGGGCGATGGCCCAAGCAGGCCTTCGATCGCCTCCCGCAGTCCGGTGGCAGCTTCAACCTCGACGGAAAGGCGCTCGAACGGAACGAATGGGCTTGCGACGTGACCCAGGCTCGGACGGACCGCCTCGATGACATCGGCGGCGTTCTGGATCAGCGTCGCGCCGTCGCGGATCAGCTGGTTGCAGCCCTGCGCGCGCGGATCGAGTGGAGAGCCGGGCACTGCCATCACCTCGCGCCCCGCCTCGCCCGCCAACCGTGCGGTAATCAGGGATCCCGAGCGTGGGGCGGCCTCGATGACCACGGTGCCCGACGCGAGCCCGGCGATAATCCGGTTGCGGACGGGGAAGTTTTCGGCCAGGGCGGG
>CAXSCF010000004.1:0-4906 GCA_964235815.1 uncultured Sphingomicrobium sp. | reverse complement strand
TCCGATTGCGATACGGAAAATGGCGCGCCCTCGGTTCTGTTCCGGGTGGCATTTCGGCGACCACCAGCCCGCGTGCCGCAATGTCCGATTGTCGCGCCAGATTTTCGGGCGGATAAGCGACGTCGATTCCCCCCGCGATAACCGCAATCGTGCCTGTTTCGAGCGAACCGTCGTGCGCCGCGCTGTCGATCCCGCGCGCGAGCCCCGAAACGATGCTGATCGACTCGCGCCCGAGTTCATGGGCCAAGCCGCGGGCGAAACGGCACGCCTCGGCGCTGGCGTTGCGCGCCCCGACAATCGCCACCATCGGCCGCTCGAGCAGTTCCAGCCGACCCTTGACGATCAGCAGGGGCGGCGCATTTTCGATCTCGGCCAATGAGCGAGGATAAAGTCCCTGACCGATCGATAGAAAATGCGCTCCAAGTGACCGAACCTTCGCGATTTCCGCTTCGGCGTCGGCAATCGAATGGAGCCGGGGGGCTTGCCCCCCGCCGCGACGGGCAAGGTCGGGAATAGCGGCCAGTGCTTCGCCTGCGCTGCCGAAGCGCAACAGCAATTGGCGAAACGCGATGGGGCCGATCCCGGCAGTGCGGATGAGCCTTACCCGCTCGATCAGTTCGGGCGTCACGTGACCGATTGGCCGACACGAGGCTCTTCGCCCGCCAGCAAGCGGACGATATTGCCGCGATGCTGCCATAGCACGAGTACCGCCAGGCCAAGCAGCAACGGAAACCGTTGCACATCGCCAAGCACCGCTGCGGTGACCGGCGCGCACGTCGCCGCGATCATTCCCGCGACCGATGAAATTCGCACTAAAAGGAGCACGCCGAGCCACATCAAGGCGTAAATCAAGGCCGCGATGGGCAGCAGCGCGATCAGGATGCCGAGCAGCGTCGCGACGCCCTTGCCCCCGCGAAACCGCAGCCACAGCGGATACAAATGCCCGATCAGCACGGCCGCCGCGGCGTGAAGTTCAAACTGCGGCGACCAGCGTTGCGCGATATACACCACCAAGGCGCCCTTCGCGGCGTCGAGCAGCAAGGTCAACGCCGCGAGCCCCTTCGACCCGGTGCGCAAGACATTGGTCGCGCCGATATTGCCCGATCCGATAGCGCGAATATCCCCCTTCCCCGCGACCCGCGTCAGGATCAGCCCGAACGGGATCGAACCGATCAGATAGGAAATCGCGAGGACAAGGATCAACGTACCGGTCATGGCCAAATGGGTAGCATAATGACTGCGGTCCGCAACCAAGCTTACCCTTCGTTGCGAGTGGAGCGCGGCAATCCATCTTCCGCCGCTGGATTGCTTCGCTTGCGCTTGCAAGGACGGGTTGCGGCGGACGAAGCGCAGCGCCAAGACCCAGCTATGACCCTCGATGACCCCATCCTGTTGTTCGATTCGGGGGTCGGGGGACTGTCGGTGCTGGCCCCGACTCGCGCGCTCCTGCCCACCGCGCCGATTGTCTACGCCGCAGACAATGCCGGTTTCCCATACGGTGCGAAGAGCGAAGCCGAGCTTGGCGCGCGAGTCCCCGCCTTGCTTGGACGCCTCGTCGAGCGATTCCATCCCCGCCTCGTCGTGATCGCATGCAACACCGCCTCGACGATCGCGCTCGACCAGGTCCGCGCCGCGCTCGATGTCCCCGTCGTCGGCACCGTTCCCGCCATCCGCCCCGCCGCGGCGCTGAGCAAATCGCGCGTGATCGGGGTGCTTGGCACCGCCGCGACCGTCCGCCAGCCCTATGTCGATGACCTTGCCCAGCGCTTTGCCACCGACTGCATCGTCATCCGCCACGGCAGCCCCGAGTTGGTCAGGCTGGCCGAAGCCAAGCTCGCCGGGGCGGCGATCGACCCCGCCGCGATCACCGACGCTCTGGCGCCGATGCGCGCGCTGCCCCAGGGCGAGGCGATCGACGTCATCGTCCTCGCCTGCACCCATTTTCCCTTGCTTGGCAAAGAGATTGCGGCGGCCTGGCCGGGGGTGGCGCTGGTCGATGGTGGTCCAGGGATTGCTCGCCGCATCGCGCATCTCACAACGGCTCAGCCGTGGCCGAAAACCATGCCGCCGGGCATCGCCATCTTTACCGCGCCGCCACCGTCTTCTCTTCGCCCCGCACTGGCGCGCTTCGGGCTCAGCGAAATCACCACGCTTTAAGGTGGAAATCCTTGGCCAGCCTTTGTAAAGGCGGCGCGAGCGAAGGGACGTCCCGTGGATTACCAAGGCATCTTCAAAGCCGCGATCGATCGTCTCCATGACGAGGGGCGCTATCGCGTCTTCATCGATATCCTGCGCACCAAGGGCAATTACCCCAACGCATTATGCTTCCACGGCCACAATGGGCCTAAGCCGATCACCGTATGGTGCTCGAACGATTATCTCGCGATGGGCCAGCACCCCGATGTGGTTGCGGCGATGGAGCAGGCGCTTCACGAAGTCGGCGCCGGATCGGGCGGAACACGCAACATCGGCGGCAATACGCATTATCACGTCGACCTCGAGGCCGAGCTGGCCGACCTCCACGGCAAGCAGGGCGCCTTGCTGTTCACTTCGGGCTACGTCTCGAACGAAGCGGCCTTGTCGACGCTCGGCAAATTGCTCCCCGGCTGCGTGATCTTTTCGGACGAATTGAACCACGCCTCGATGATCGCCGGGATCCGCAGCTCGGGCTGCGACAAGCGCGTGTTCCGCCACAATGACCTCGAGCACCTTGAGCAGTTGCTGCGCGACGAGGAGCCCGAGACCCCCAAGTTGATCGCCTTCGAGAGCGTCTATTCGATGGACGGCGACGTCGCCCCGATTGCCGCCATCTGCGACCTTGCCGACCGCTACGGCGCGCTGACCTACCTCGACGAGGTCCACGCGGTCGGGATGTATGGGCCTCGCGGGGGCGGGATTTCGGAGCGCGACGGGGTCGCCGATCGCGTCACCATCATCGAGGGCACGCTGGGCAAAGCGTTCGGCGTGATGGGCGGCTACATCAGCGCCGACACCGACATCATCGACTGCATCCGCAGCTATGCCCCGGGCTTCATCTTCACCACCAGCCTGTCGCCCGTGCTGGTCGCCGGGGCGCTTGCCTCGGTGCGCCATTTGAAGGGGTCGGGCGAGGAGCGCGCCGCGCAACAGGCCGGGGCCGCCGCGCTCAAGGCCAAGTTCGCCGCCGCCGGGCTGCCGGTGATGGCGAGCAAAACGCATATCGTCCCGCTCCACGTCGGCTGCCCGATCGAGGCCAAGAGGATCAGCGACATCCTGCTCGCCGAATACGGGCTCTACGTCCAGCCGATCAACTTCCCGACCGTCCCGCGCGGGACCGAGCGGCTGCGCTTCACCCCCGGCCCCAGCCACACCGCGGAAATGATGGACGAGTTGACCGGCGCTTTGGTCGAGATCTGGGACCGCCTCGCGCTCGCCAAGGCGGCCTGACCCCGCGTTTCGCGCGATTCGGCGGCTGGCGCCATCGTGTGCGAGGCGCTAGATCGTTGCGATGCGTATCGCCCTCTCCGCCGACCATGCCGGTTACGTCATGAAGGACGAGATCGCCGCCTGGCTCGCCGAGCTTGGTCATGAGATCATCGACCTTGGCACCAACAGCGGCGCGAGCGTCGATTATCCGGCATTTGGTGCGCGGCTGGCCTCTGCCGTCGCCAGCGGCGATGCCGATCGAGGGGTGACCGTGTGCGGATCGGGGATCGGGATCGCGATTGCCGCCAACCGCAACCCCGGCTGCCGCTGCGCCCAGGTCAATGAGCCGCTGTCGGCCGCCCTCGCGCGCAGCCACAACGACGCCAATGCGATCGCGCTCGGCGCACGGTTGATCGGGCTCGACATGGCCAAGGCCTGCGTCACCGCCTTCCTCACCACCGATTTCGAAGGCGGGCGCCACCAGCACCGCGTCGACCAGCTCAACACCGCCAAGGATTGCTAATGGCCACCGCCCCCCATCTCGCCGACGTCCAGCCACTCGGTTTCTTCAGCGATGCGCTGGCCGCTGCTGATCCCGCGGTCGCCGACGCGATCCGCGCCGAGCTGACCCGCGAGCAGAACCAGATCGAGCTGATCGCCTCGGAGAACATCGTCTCCAAGGCGGTGCTCGAAGCTCAGGGATCGGTGTTCACCAACAAATATGCCGAGGGTTATCCGGGGCGCCGCTACTATCAGGGGTGCGCCCCGTCGGACGTGGTCGAGCAACTCGCCATCGACCGCGCCAAGCAACTCTTCAACTGCGCTTTCGCCAACGTCCAGCCGCATTCGGGAGCGCAGGCCAATGGCGCGGTGATGCTCGCGCTGACCAGGCCCGGCGACACTATCCTGGGAATGAGCCTCGACGCTGGGGGCCACCTGACTCACGGCGCCAAGCCGTCGATGTCGGGCAAATGGTTCAACGCAGTCCAGTACGGGGTCCGCCGCGACGACGACCTGATCGATTATGAGCAGGTCGAGGCGCTGGCCAAGGCGAATCGGCCGACGCTGATCATCGCCGGCGGCTCGGCCTATCCGCGCCACATCGACTTCGCGCGCTTCCGCGCCATTGCCGATGAAGTGGGCGCGACCTTCATGGTCGACATGGCGCACTTCGCCGGGCTGGTCGCGGCGGGCGAGCATCCGACCCCGTTCGGCCACGCCCATGTCGTCACCACTACCACCCACAAGACGCTGCGCGGCCCGCGCGGGGGGATGGTGCTGACCGACGACGAAGCGATCGCCAAGAAGATCAATTCGGCGGTCTTCCCGGGGCTTAAGGGCGGGCCCTTGATGCACGTCATCGCGGCCAAGGCGGTGGCGTTCGGCGAAGCGCTCGAACCGGGCTTCAAGACCTATGCCAGGGCCGTGATCAAGAACGCCCAGACGCTTGCCGGGCGGTTGAAGGAGCGCGGCGCCGACCTCGTCGCGGGGGGCACCGATA
>CAXSCF010000003.1:58668-59405 GCA_964235815.1 uncultured Sphingomicrobium sp. | reverse complement strand
CTGATGACCTTTCTCATCGGCGTCGTCATCGGCCAGCAGGGCGCGGTTCAGCTTCGCTCGTTCGGCGCCGAAGTCTACACCATCAATCTGATCGGGCGCCTCAGCGTGCGCGAACTGGCGACGCTGATGACCGCGATCATGGTCGCGGGGCGCTCGGGGTCGGCCTTTGCGGCGCAACTCGGGACGATGAAGATCACCGAGGAAATCGACGCCATGCGGACGATCGGCGTATCGCCGGTCGAGGCCCTGGTCATTCCGCGCATGCTCGCCGCGACGATCATGATGCCGCTGTTGTCCTTCTACGCGATGATGATGTCGCTGCTCGGCGGCGGGATTTACGTGTGGGTCGATCTGGGCATTCCGCCGACGACGTTCATTCAGCGTATTCAGGAAGTCGTCCCGTTGACCGACTTGTACGTCGGGTTGCTCAAGGCACCGGTATTCGGCTTCATCATCGCTCTCGCCGGCTGCTTCCAGGGCATGCTGGTCGAGGGCAATAGCGAGGAAGTCGGCACCCGCACCACCGCCGCGGTGGTCCAGTCGATTTTCCTCGTGATCGTCCTCGACGCCGTGTTCGCCGTCTTCTTTTCGCAGATCGGGTGGATATGAGCGACGCGCCGCCCATCATCTCGATCCGCGGGCTCAGGAACAGCTTTGGCGACGATCAGGTGGTCCACGACGGACTCGACCTCGACGTTCGGCGCGGCGAGATCCTCGGCGTGGTCGGTGGATCGGGC
>CAXSCF010000003.1:43914-58658 GCA_964235815.1 uncultured Sphingomicrobium sp. | reverse complement strand
GGCCTCCTGGACCGCGGTCGCCCCGCCTCGTCCTCGGCGTGGTCGGTGGGTCCGGCACCGGCAAGTCGGTGCTGATGCGTTCGATCATCGGGCTCCAGACGCCCGACGCCGGCGAAATCGAAGTGCTCGGCGAGAATATGATCGGCCGCGACGACGTCGATGCCAAGAATATTCGCCGCCGCTGGGGCATCTTGTTTCAGAACGGCGCTTTGTTTTCGACCCTCGCGGTGGCCGAGAATGTCCAGGTCCCGATCCGTGAATATTTTCCGTTCATCAAGCCGCCATTGCTCGACGAAATCGCCAGCTACAAGATCGCCATGTCGGGTCTTCCCGCCGACGCCGGTCCCAAATATCCGTCCGAACTGTCGGGCGGCATGCGCAAGCGCGCCGGACTGGCCCGCGCACTGGCGCTCGACCCGGAATTGCTGTTTCTCGACGAGCCGACCGCCGGGCTCGATCCAATTGGCGCGGCGGCGTTCGACGAATTGATCCAAAATCTCAAGCAGCGGCTCGAATTGACGGTTTTCCTGATCACCCACGACCTCGACACGCTGTACGCAATCTGCGACCGCGTCGCGGTGCTGTCCGACAAGAAGGTCGTAGCCGTCGGGACGATTGAAGAATTGCTCGCGATGGACCATCCTTGGATTCAGGAATATTTCAATGGACCTCGCGGGCGCGCTGCCGCTTCCGGGGCAGAGGGGCATCGGGACAGCTGATGGAAACGCGTTCGAACCATGTGCTGGTCGGCACCGTCGTCCTGCTGCTGCTCGCGGGTCTGTTATTGTTCACCGTCTGGCTCGCCGGACTGTCGAACAAGGCGGCCAAATGCTTCGACATTTATTTCAGCCAGGGAGTGAGCGGGCTCAACAAGGGCACCGCCGTGACCTTCTCCGGGGTTCCGGTAGGCGAAATCAAGCGCATCAACCTGCTCCCCGACCGCCCCGAATTCGTATGGGTGCGGATCGAAGTCGATGCCGACACCCCCGTGCTCCAGGGCACTTCGGCCCAGATCAAGGGCGTCGGCTTTACCGGCGTCAGCGAAATTCAGCTCGATGGCGCGGTCAAGGGTAGCCGTCCGATTGCCCAGGTCGGACCCCAGGGCTGTCCGGTCATCCCGGCGACGGCGGGCGGGCTCGGTGCATTGCTCAATTCGGCACCGGAATTGATCGACCGCATTCAGCGGCTAACCGAGCGCATGACCGAATTGATGAGCGACAAGAATCAGAATTCGATCGCCGACATCCTCGAAAATGTCGATGCGACGACCAGGGTGCTGGCCGAGCGCGCTCCTGACCTTGCCGATGCAATGAAGGACGCGCGCCTTGCTGCACGCAACGCCGGAATCGCGGCGCAGCGGGTCGGGATCCTTGCCGACAACACCAGTCGCCTGGTCAACGAACAGGGCAAGCCCGCCGCCGAGGACCTGCGCAAGACTATTGCCTCGGCGCAGAAGGCGGCCGACAATCTCGATGCCCTGCTCGCCGATGCGCGTCCGGGGATTCAAAATCTGACCAAGTCGACCCTGCCCGAGGCGAACCGGCTGGTTCACGATTTGCGTGACCTGACCTCCTCGCTCAGCACATTTTCAGGGCGTCTCAACAATGACGGCGCGCTGGGGGTGCTCGGTCCCGAGAAATTGCCCGACTACAAGCCCGGAAAGACCAAATGATGCGCTCAAGCCGCTTGCTCCTGATTGCCGCCGTGGCCTTGTCGCTGAGCGCTTGCTTCGGGGGCAAGAAGGTCCCGCCGACGCTGCTTACTTTGACCAGCGCCGCGCCGCCATCGACCGACATGAATCGCTCGGCCGCCCCCGGCGAGGCGCTGTCGATCAACGTTCCGGTGATCCCCAAGGAGCTCAACACGACGCGGGTCCCGGTCACGCTGGGCCCGACCGCGGTCGCCTACATCACCAATTTGCAATGGGTCGAAACCCCCGACAAATTGTTTCAGCAGCTGATCCAGGAAACCACGCTGCGGACCACCAGCCGGGTCGTGCTCGACCCGCGTCAGGCAGCGCTGGATCCCGGGCTGTCCCTAACCGGGGTCTTGTCGCGCTTCGGCTACGACAGCCAGACCCAGTCGGTCGTGGTGCGCTACGACGGAGCGCTGTCGACAGCGGGGGGAACGCGGGTCGAAACCCGCCGCTTCGAAGCCAGCGTCCCCGCCGATGGCACCGCGGCGACCGTCGGCCCGGCGCTCAATGCCGCGGCCAATCAAGTCGCGACCGACGTTGCCCACTGGATTGGCCGCTAGGCAAGGCTTTTCGAGGCCTGCTCGAAAACGTCCTTGCTGAGCCCGGGCGTGGCCACGATCCGCTCCAGCTCGCCCCGCATCTGGTCGGCGTAGGGCGCCACGAAACGCTTCCACCGCCCGAATGGTGGGACCATTCGCGCCGCGGCCTGCGGATTGATCGCATCGACCTCGATGATGGCGTCGGCGAGCAAGCGATACCCCGCCCCCGACGGCTGGTGAAAGGCAATCTGGTTGGCTGCGAAGCTGCCCAGCAGCGATCGCAGGCGGTTGGGATTCTTCATGCTGAAATCGGGGTGCGCGCGAAGGCGCTCGACCACGGCCAGCGTCTCGGGCCGCGCCGCCGCGGCCTGAAGCGCGAACCATTTGTCGATCACCAGCGCATCGTCGGCATAGCGCGCATGGAAATCGTCGAACGCGATCTCGCGCTCGGGCGCGTCGAGCCCGGTCAGCACGGCGAGTGCCGCCTGCCGGTCGGTCATATTGTCCGCGCCATCATATTGCGCCTTGGCGAGCCCCGCCGCCCGGACCGGATCGGCCGCTGCGAGCAGCCCGAGCGCGATTCCGCGCAGCCGCCGTACGCCCTTGGCCTCGGGCGAGAGGTTGTCCCCCGCCGCGGTCTGGGCATGCGCCGCGACCAATTGCTCGGCCAGCGCCGCGCCGATCGCTTGGCGCAAGCCGTTTCGCGCGGCGTGGACCGCCGCCGGATCGATGGCTTCCATCCGGTCGCCGATCCCGCTTTCGGACGGCGTGACCAGCGCCTCGGCCTTGAACGCCGTGTCGAGCGTCTTCGAAGCCAGCGTCGAGCCGATCGCCGCGATCACTGGCGCGGCATCGACTTCCTCGCCCCGTGCACCGGCCAGCAAGGCGCGCATCATCAATTCCTGCAGCGCCTCGAACCGCGCAAACGGGTTGCGATCGACCTCTGCCAATTTCTCGAGGTCGCCCGCACGGCGCTCGACCGCGATCATCGCCGGGGCTGAGAAATCGCGGTTGATCGACAACAGGGGCCATTCGCCGACATCGTCGAAGGTCACGCGCATCGCCCCCTCGTCAAGCAGCACCAGTCGTTCGGGCGCGATTTCCTCGCCGCTGTCCGCCCCAATCAACGCGATCTTGAGCGGCAGCACCATCGGCGCCTTGCCGGTCTGCCCCGCGGTATCGGGGATGGCCTGCGTCAGGTGGAGGGTGGCCCGCCGCGCCGCCGCATCATGCTCGATGCGGGCAGCGACGTGGGGCGTTCCCGCCTGGCTGTACCACAGCCGAAACTGGGTCAGGTCGGCGCCGCTGGCCTCCTCCATCGCCGCCACGAAATCCTCGCACGTCACCGCCTGGCCGTCATGACGCTCGAAATAGAGGTCGCTGCCTTTGCGAAAGTCGGCCTCGCCGATGATCGTGCGCATCATGCGGATCACCTCGGCGCCCTTGTTGTAGATCGTCGCGGTGTAAAAATTGGTGATTTCGAGATAGGATTCGGGGCGTACCGGATGCGCGAGCGGGCCCATGTCCTCGGGAAATTGGACCGCGCGCAGCAACCGTACGTCATCGATGCGCTTGACCGCTTCGCTGCCCATGTCGCCCGAAAAGCTCTGGTCGCGAAAGACCGTGAATCCTTCCTTCAGGCTCAACTGGAACCAGTCGCGGCAGGTCACCCGGTCGCCCGACCAATTGTGGAAATATTCGTGCGCGACGACCCCGGCGATGGCGTCGAAATCGGCGTCGGTCGCGGTCTCCTGATCGGCCAGGACATAGCGCGAATTGAAGATGTTGAGGCCCTTATTCTCCATCGCGCCGAAGTTGAAATCGTCGACCGCGACGATGTTGAACAGATCGAGGTCATATTCGCGGCCATAGACCCGTTCGTCCCAGTCCATCGCCGCCTTGAGACTGGCCATCGCATGCGCGGTCTTCGCCAAATCCTGCTCACGCACCCAGATCGCGAGATCGACGTTTCGCCCGCTCATCGTCGTGAAGCGGTCGCGGTTGGCGGCAAGATCGCCCGCCACCAGCGCGAACAAATAGGATGGCTTGGGGAACGGATCGTGCCACTCGGCCCAATGCGTACCGTCCGCACCATCTCCGCTCGCCACCATATTCCCGTTGGCGAGCAGGATCGGATAAGCACTCTTGTCGGCGCTCATCCGCACGCGATAGATCGACAGCACGTCGGGCCGGTCGGGATGGAACGTGATCCGCCGGAAGCCCTCGCTCTCGCATTGCGAGCACAGGATGCCGCCCGACGCGTACACACCCATAAGCTTCGAATTCGCCGCCGGCGAAATCGCCACCTCGGTCTCGATCGACGCGCGATCGCTGTCGATCTCGATCACCAGTTCGTCGCCCTGCATCGTCCACCGCACCGCGCCGCCATCGACCCTGACCGACATCAGTTCGAGTTCGTCCCCCGAAAGGCGCAGCGGGCGATCATGCGCGCCGTTGCGCTCGACACTGAGCAAGGCCTTGACGATGGTCCGCTCGGGATCGAGCGCGAAATCGAGCGCGACCTCGGTCACCCGATAATCGGGTTGACGATAGTCCTTGCGAAAGAATGCGACATGCGCGGGGCTGGGCGGAGCTTCGGGGTTGAGGCGGGCGTCATACATGGTCGCCGACTTAGGCGGCGTCGGGGCTCGCTACAAGCTGTGCGCGCCGTCTTCCGCCGATCGCGAGAACCATTCCGCCGAGCGCCAGCACGGCCCCGGCGACCGACAGCGTCGTCCAGCGATAGCCCTCGAAGCCGGTCGAAAGTGCCATGGCAATGATCGGAACGATCACGCTCGAATAGGCCGCCTTGCCCGGCCCGACCCGGCGCACCACGGGAATATACAGGCTGAAACAGAGGACCGTGGCTGCAAGCGCGAGATAAGCGACCCCTGCCCAATACGTCGGCCGAGGGTCGAACACCGGCGCGCCAGCGACCGCGATCGCAATCAGCCCATCGATCAGCGCTCCGATCGCCATCGCCCACGCCAGCAGTGCGAAGAGCGGGTGGCGACGGGCTTCGTCCCCCGCCTGATACACGTTTGACACCGACGCCCCGATCAACCCGACTAGCGTCAGCCCAATGCCGATTGCGATGTCGGCGCTCGCCGCTGGATGGGCATGAATTTCGTGGAGGAACAGCAATCCCATTCCGGCCGTCGCGACGAGCGCCGCCCAAAAGAAGCGCGCGGTCGGTTTCTGACCCAGGAAACCCCAGGCGAGCAGGCTGTTGGGGATCAGCAACAGCGCGAACACGGTCGCCACCAGCCCCGACGTGATATAGCGTTCGGCGACATAAACCGCGTTGAAATTGATGCAGAATTGCGTCGCGCCGATGATCGCGGCGGCACTGAGTCCACGCCGCCCGAGCGCAAGGCTTTGGCCCTTCCACCGCGCCACCAGCGCCATCGCCACCGCCGCCAGTGCGAAACGATAGGTGACCGACCATTGCGCCGGGACCACTCCTAACTGGTCGCGGATCACGATCCAGGTCGATCCCCATATGGCGGTAAAGATGATGAACGGAATGACGATCGAACGGTCGATCCGGGCCGATTTCATGACTCGCCGATCATAGACCGCGGATTGCTGCGGCGAGCTTGCCGACCGCCGCCATATCCTGGTCCCAGCTGGTCACCAGCCGCACTTCGCCCGGCGCCCAGTCATAGAAATCAAAGCCGTGCGCGCGGATCGCGGCGGCTTCGGCGGGGGTCATGCGCACGAACAATTCATTCGCCTCGACCGGAAATACCAGCCGATCGCTGCCCGCTGCATCGGCCAGCGCCTGCGCCGCGGCGTTGGCCGCGCGCGCATTGTGCAACCACAGGTCGCCGTCGACCATCGCCAGCAATTGCGCGGCAAGGAAACGGCCCTTCGACAAAAGATGTCCCGCGCGCTTGCGCAGGCGTGGCACGATCTCCGCCTGATCGGGGTTGAAAAAGATCAGCGCTTCGGCGTTCATGCCGCCGTTCTTGACGAACCCGAATGACAAAACGTCGATCCCGGCGCGCCACGTCAGATCGGCCGGGCTCTCGCCCGTGAACGCCGCCGCATTGGCGAAGCGCGCCCCGTCCATGTGGAAGCCGAGATTCCTTGCGCGCGCGACCTTGCCCAGCGCGGCGACCTCTCCGGCGCGATAGCTTAGTCCATATTCGGTGGCATTGGTGATCGACAATGCCATCGGCGGCACTTGGTGGACGTCGTCTCGAACGCGCGCGCACGCAGCTTCGACCACGTCCGGAGTGAGTTTAGCCCCCTTGCCCGCGAGCAGCGTCAGCTTGGCACCGTGCGTGAAGAAGCCCGGAGCGCCTGCTTCGTCCTGCTCGATGTGCGCCTGCTCATGACACAGGATTGCCCCCGTCGGCGGACACAGGGCGGCAAGGCCGAGGCAATTGGCGGCGGTCCCCGTGGTGACCCACACCATGCGAACGTCGCGCTCGAACAGCGTTGAAAAAGCGCCGTCGAGCGCTCGCGACCATTGATCGCCATCATAGGCCGTGTCGAGCTGGTTGGCGTCGGCCAGTGCGGCCATCACGGCCGGACAGGCGGCGGCGGCATTGTCGGAAAAGAAACGCATCGCGCCGCCATGCGGCGCGATGCGCGGGTCGTCAACGCGTCACCGGATGGTAATTGAAGCATGAAACCGCGCGGTGCTTGAGGCAGGCGGGTTCGAAAACTGGTGCTGCCGAAGGGGATCGAACCCTTGACCTCAGCCTTACCAAGGCGAAGACCCGCAGACCCGTACGGTTCTGCGCAGTCTCTTTAAGACTATAGATTTCAGGGAGTTGGTAGAGTATATAGTCTCTCAAAGGCCCGCTTGAGCCCGGGACAGCCCGGCTCTAGCGGCCCCGGAGGGGCCCTATGAAATGCTGCTCACAGATGTGAAAGTGCGAAACGCTCGGTCCAACGGGGGCGAACGCGTTGAGCTTACAGATGGAAATGGCCTGACCCTTCGCGTTTCCCCGGATGGCCGGAAGGCCTGGAGTGTCACATATCGAGTTGCAGGCGGTGGGCCCTTTGACCCAGAGCTGAGTAGGAACCGAGCGGGCGCGAAGAAGCGTGCGAGCATTGGCTACTGGCCCAACGTGACGCTTGCTCAGGCCCGGGCGGCGGCATCGGCCATTAGAGCGCAGGCTCTGGGCGGTGGAGACCCCAAGCCTGCATCGACGACCCAGCCGACTACGGTAGAGGATTTAATCACTGCCTATTGCGCCAGCGTTCGGGTGAAACTGATCAACGAAAAGCGGCGACTCCTTGAGATGTATGTTCAGCCCGCTTGGGGCGCTCGTGAAATCCACTTACTGTCCAGGGGCGAACTTGCCCAACTCATTGGGAGCCTCTCACCATCGCGGCAATTTGAGGTGCGCAAGCAAGTTGTGGCGATGTTCAACTGGGCCGCGGATCACGGCCTAGTGAACTCGAACCCCTTTGCGGGTATGCGCCTAAAAATTGAAATGAAGGCTCGTGAACGTGCACTGTCGCTTCGCGAAGCCCGTCGAGTTTACAAGGCCGCTGGCGAATTGGGTTACCCTTTCGGCACGCTCTACCAACTCTTACTGCTGACTGGCTGCCGCCTTCGCGAAATCAGTGACGCAAAGTGGGATTGGGTCGACGGGGGCGAAATCACGATACCCGGCAAAAGCCGGAAGAACGGCCGCCCGCACATTGTGCCGCTTTCTGCCCAAGCAACGGCTTTGTTTGAGAACACTGCTCGCCAAGAAGGGCCTTACATTTTTTCGACAACGAACGGTGCGCGTCCGATCTCAGGCTTCTCGAAATCCAAACAGCGGTTAGACGCGAAATTGGGTAGCGAATTTCCGTCTTTTGTGATTCACGATTTCCGTAGGACCGTCCGGACACAACTTTCCCGCGCGGGGGTTGATGCCATCACGGCCGAGCTCATTTTGGGCCATCAGTTGTCGGGGATCATGGGCGTTTATGACCGCTATGAACGAATCAAGGAAAGGTGGGTCGCTTCGCAGGCATGGGCCGACGAGCTTATCGAAAGAAATTATCGGTAGCGCGCGCGCCGCTTATTCCCAGGCCTTAGAACACTATGCGCGATACAAATGGCTGACCGACGATCGGTGCGTTGATCAGCTCCGTGATTATCTTCGTGGCAAACGTAAAACTACTAATCCGGAAATGAGGGCTCGGTTGGGTGAGTTCGCCGCCTGGAGTGGGCTTCGCCCGGCTGATCTCGGGATTGAGAAACTTGCACTCGGCCACGTCGCGAGCTGGAACTGCGGCCCCTACGGCGAACATTTCGCGTTGGGCGAACACCGCTATGACTCGCACAGCTTGGCACGCGGTTATCTCTCCGAGACCGGCACCCATGGCGGTCAACCAAACGAAACACGTTTAAAAAGAATAAGCACGTGGGCGCTCGATTGTGCAGCGCTTGTCCTGAAACCTCACTGTCCCTTTGCTTGGTGCGTGACCGGCAACGATGACATTCACGGTTCCCCCGCCCAGCGTTGGCTGTTGGTCGAACTGGCAAAGGTTGAGCCGCACATCGACGAGACCGTCGTTCGCGCCCTGATCGAAAGAAATACGAAGGCTGGCACCTATTGAGCGGGCAATGCCGTCCGCCTCAGACTCCCTTGTGCGCCGTAGCAATCTGGATCGCTGCTGTATTCGCCATCTGCTACAAACTATGACGAGTAGCATGTCAGGGATTTAGTTAGAAAAGGGGGATAGTTCTGTCCAAGAAAATTGCAGCGGAAACGATGGCCCTTCTACAACGCTGGGCCAACGGCGTTATCGGAGAACTTCGGCCCACAGGCGTGTACGTGTTCGGGAGCCTCATTTATCGCGACGGTGAACAGTTTGGCGATAAGAGCGACATCGACCTCGTTGTAGTAATGCCTGAGATGCCTGATGGTGTCGATCGCACCGATTGGCTGGAGCGATTGCTCGCGCTAAAGATTCAGCTTGAGGATTTGCTGGGTCGGCAGTTACGTCGGGACCGAAAGGCGTTGATCTGTAGCGTTGTCGCGACCACGGCGCTTGAGGTGGCCGCAAATGAACATAAGGACGGCGCCCCGGAATTTTTTACCGCCAACACATTCCACGATCTCGCGACCGGCAAACGGCTTAACGGGCTCCCGAACGCCGGCAGTCGTGCAATCGCCGAACGTCTCATTCTCGGATGTGTTCGGTTCGCTCAGAAGCAACGCAACGCTTACCTCGGAGCCAATGCGCTTGGGGACGAGACGTTGAAAACTTTCGACTCGGAGGAAGACCCGGCCCCGAAGCCGATTATGCGGCATGCAGCGATGGTTCAGTACCTTGAGGATTCAGGCGATTTGGATCCCGGCGCAGAGTTTGATGTGAACATCGGCGCGGACTTCCTGACCGTGCTTCTCCACGACCGTCGTGCCCGCCTAGGGGATATAGGCCGTCGTTTGGCCACGCGACGCGGAGGTCGGGGCAAATCGGAGGCCCTGTCCTCAAAGGATCAATTACTCCTATCGGAGCTCATTTTAGACTCGGCAATTCAGCTGGAAGCGCGGGCAGCTGCCGTCGCGGCCGCGCCCAAGCGGCCACTGCTCAAGGGAGAGCACAGCACCGTTCACTTCGCCAGGCGTTTCGCTGCTGCCTTTCCAGGCGTCCGGGGGATTAGATGGTTCGATGATGAGGACGACATCCGCCAGCGCCTTGAGCGCTTGCTGGAAGAACCCTTAGAATTCGAAGATGGCACACCAATCTGGTGGACGCGCGGGAACTCCAACCTGCACGTCAGTTCGGCAGTGATGGTCGGCGACACGTTAGTCATGAACGATGACGAAATGAAGATACGGCGCGTCGCAGCTGTGAATGCAGGCGCTTACAAGTATAACTTCGTTTATCTCGACGTCGCCCCGCTTCCGCCCACTGGCATCTACGAGCACACCGAGGCTCGCATCGCCGACCTGGCGTGTGGCGAAGATCCACTGCCTTATTATTGGGAGGAATATGGCGTGGTGGATGGCAAACATCTGATCACGCGCTCAGAACTGGATGACGGCTCAGCGGTGATTGACGGGAAGTTACAGTCCATTTCGAATCGAGTGTCCTATCGTGGCCGACACGTGACCAACTATAATTGTATCATCGCCGGCGGCGGCGCCCCCATCTTGGACAGAAGCTACGACGAGCGATTGGAGGGCCATCTGAACGCGATGCTGAAAGGTGAAGATCGTCTTCAGGCAATTGCTAAGGAAGCGAACCAGCTCCCAACAGGACGATTCTAGACATAGCGGGTGACCAGCGGACAAGACGAACGGAGACGGTTTCGATGTCGCTAAATCGTCTCGGTCGATGTTGGCGTGCAAACTAACCGCCGCTGTGGCCAGCGATGCCCTCGGACCGAGTGGCCCGTTACCTATCCAGCACTCTGCAAAGACCCGGCAAGATGCTTAACCAAAGGCGCGGTCGTCAACGCGTTGGCGACGACGACGATTTAAACTTCGCCCCCCTGATGTAGGGGAAGCGGCCGGTCGAGACCGAAGGTAACCCGGGGCAACCTTGGGCATCTTAGGAGGTCGCCGTGAGCGCCTTTGACCTACATCTGATTGGCTTAAAACGAGTGCGTGAACTCACGTCACTTGGAAAGAGCACAATCTACCGCTTGATCGCGGACGGGAAGTTTCCTCGTCCAGTGAAGCTAACGGAACGTCGCGTCGCCTGGCGCCAGATTGATCTGGTCAATTGGCTTGAAGACCGGGGCCGGTAATGCTCGATCGAACGCCTCACGAGACTTTCATCGACCCTGAGGCTGCGAGCGCATTCCTTGCCCAGTGGTATGGAAGCAGCCCTCGCCAGTTGGTGAGCATCGTGCCCGACGGTGGGATAAGCGCCAAGTGCATCTGGCCGCAGACTCCGGAGGTGGAACGCGACTGGCTGAAACAGCAGATGGCCCGGAGAGCAAACTGCTACTTTCATGTGAACCAGCCATGCTGGGCCCAAGACAAAAAGGCGGAGAAGTCAGACATCCGAGAGGTGCGCGCGCTCCACGTGGACATCGACCCTCGGGCAGACGAAACTCCCGATGAGTGCAAGGCCAGGGCCAAGAAGGTATTAGCTAGTTTTGACCCGCCTCCTAGCGTAGTCATTGATAGCGGCAACGGGCTCCAGGCCTTCTGGCTGCTCGACGAAACCTTAAAGATTGACGGTACCGCTGAGCAATCAGCGAAGGTCGAAGCGTACAACGTGGCCCTTGAGGTCGCGCTGGGCGCTGACAGCTGTCACAACCTAGATCGCATCATGCGCGTGCCCGGCACGGTGAACGTGCCCAACAAGAAGAAGATCGCAAAGGGCCGGGTAGCGGTAGCCGCCGTCGTGGTCGAAACGATGACAAACTGGGTCAAGCACCCCATCTCGTCTTTCACGGCGGCGCCTAAGCTGCAGCACGCGGGGTCTACGTCGGCTGCTCGCGGTAAGGTGACAATCCCCGGAAACCTGCCGCGTTTTGCGTCGACTGACGACCTCCCTGTTAAGCTTGACGACTACACGGTCATGCTCATCGTGAACGGCACGGACGTTGAAAACCCTCATAAGTACCCCAGCCGGTCTGAAGTGCTATGGCGGGTGCTCTGCGACATGGTACGCAGCGGCTGCGACGACGAGACGATTGCCGCCGTTATCCTCGACCCGGACTTCGCGATCAGCGCAAGCGTGTTAGATAAGCCCCGGTCGGAAACGTACGCTGCTGATCAGATTGCCAGCGCTCGGGAGGAGGCCATCAACCCTGCCCTTCGCGAGCTCAACGCCCGCCACTGCATTATCGAAAGTGATCGGGGTGGGCGCTGCGTCGTCGCCGAGGAAGACTGGGACGAAGTGATGGATCGCTGGCACATCAAATACCAGAGCTTCGAGGCCTTTCGAAACCGCTACATGCACAGGCCGGTGAAAGTCGGTGAGGACAAGCACGGTATCGCGATCAGCGTGCCCATGGGCAAGTGGTGGCTAGCGCAGGAGCACCGTCGCCAATATCGGAAAATTGTATTTCGACCGAACGGGCAAGTACCTATCGAGCAATTCAATCTGTGGCGCGGGTTTGGCTGTGAGGCGCGGCCCGGGAACGCCCACCAACCCTTCCTAAATCACGTCAGGGATAACCTTTGTGGCGGTGACGACGCACTTTTCTCTTACGCCATGAACTGGGCCGCACGGATGATTCAGGTGCCAGGTGCCCCCGGTGAAGTTGCCTTAGTTGTCCGCGGTAAGAAGGGGACCGGCAAGGGTTTGTTTTTTCGAACTTTGGGTTCCCTTTTTGGCCAGCACTTCCTCCATATCAGCAACCCGAAGTTTATTGTCGGAGATTTTAACGCCCACCTGCGAGATTGCATTCTCCTCTTCGCAGATGAAGCTTTTTTTGCGGGCGACAAAAAGCACGAAGGGATTTTGAAGGCGCTCATCACAGAGCCAACCTTAACAGTCGAAGCAAAGGGCATTGATGCCGAGCCAGCGCCTAATTTCCTGCATATTGGGATCGCTTCAAACGAGAATTGGGTCGTGCCCGCTTCCGGCGATGAACGCCGATATTTCGTGCTCCAGGCGAACGCAGAGCTCGCGCAGAACCATTCCTATTTTCAGCGAATTGAGCAGGCGTTAAGCGACGGCGGCCGGGAGAACCTGCTCCACTATTTGATGAACCGCAACATCTCGGACTTCGAAGTGCGAAAAGTACCGTGGACAGCTGCACTTGGCGACCAGATGATTTCAAGCCTTGGACCCTGCGCCGAGTACCTCGCTCTTTTGCTCGACGAAGGCGTATTGCCGAACAATGTTCGAGGTCGAGCAGACACCGCCCTGACAAACGGCAAGGCGGGCATCTATGGCCTTTTAGACGATGTTCGGACGCGAATGCCGTCACTGTATCGCATAGGTGCGACCGAGCTCTACAAGGGCATTAAATTAGTGGGCGGAGCACGGCACATGGGGCCGCCTCGCGCTTGGCGCTTCCCGCCCCTCGATGAGGCGCGACACAAGTTTGAGAAGGCGTTCTGTAATTATCCTTGGGATAGATCCATTAAAGAGTGGCAGCCTGCCGATGGGTCTGGACGGACGGGCTACGGCCAGTCCCCGTTCTGACGTTCGGAGGCTTTCGTCGGATAACTCTTTTAACGTGGCTCTCGTCTCGCTTGCCAGGAAGCCAAAATGGTTTGATAGAATCGTTGGTCAGATAGGAGTTAATAGAGTTAAAGAAGTAAATCTCTATTCTATTCAACGGGTTTGGCTTTACCTTGGGGAATACGCCGCTTAACCTCTTAGACCCTCCATACCGCTCATTGGCATAGATACGCCTGGGTCCGAACCGAGCGGCGTTCGCTCATAGTTGAGCTGCGACCCTTCTTAGCAATTCTTCAGGGCTTAATTTGAGCGCGGAGCAGACGTCTAAGAATTCAACCACGTCGAGGCGACGGTCACCGGTCTCATACTTTGCCACATAGGATTGGGGTCGTTCCATCAGGTCGGCGAGTTGCTGTTGGTTCAGTTTGGCGTCCTTGCGACCAGCCTTCAACGCCTCGCGTAATGCGACGTAGGGCTGCGAATGGATCGACCTTCTCATCCCACGCCGCCTTCCTACGACGCGGGGCTATTAGTTGTGGGCTTTTATCCTGAATCCGAATAATCTAGGTTCGGGCCTCATTTTCTCGGGGCGGCACGATGCAGAACAATGAAACTGACGCGACCGGTCGGTCGCAGGCGGGCTTCGCGCTACGTTGTCTTGGCTGGCTTATCGTCATTCCCATTGCTGCAATTGCACTCATCTTCGTTGTCGCCGAACAATATCAGAACGATTGGGCGGACGCCCGCCCGCCCGGACTGACCGACGACACTTGGGACTCCCGCAGGTCACTTTGTGAATCAGCGAAAATGGGCGCGGAGGACTGTGGCAAGACGCCGCCGGCAACAATCGAAAAGGCAGCAGCGAAACAGCGCGAAAAAGAGCGACTAGAGCTTTGCAAAGACGATGCGAGTTACGACGCCATCGCGAATGCCAAAACGGCCGTCTCCGACCGGCTCCGGGCGCCGAGCACAGCGGAATGGTCTGATATCACGGCTTCGCTGCAAGACTGCGAATGGCGGGTCACCGGCACGGTGGACGCGCAAAATGGGTTTGGTGGGATTGTGAGATCGAGTTTCCAAGTCCGGTTACGGCGTGCCTCGGAACAGACTTGGATCCCAATCTCAGTAACTGTGCGCTGATACCCCCCGATGCGCATGTGCATTGCTCTTGCTAATGTCTGCGGGCGGGGCATGGTGGGCCGTACGCATGCGTTATTGGTGGGTCAATCATAAGCAGACTGTTCGGCAGGAAATCGCCGGCGGCTATCTGTGGTCTCCGGTGACTGAGGCTAACGGCGCGCGGAGCCAGTTCTACGACAACATGCGTGAGGCGGCGCCGGGCGATCTAGTGCTTTCCTATGCGAATGGTAAAATCGGTCGCATTGGGGTGGTTGGCGATTTCGCTATCAGCGCACCTAAGCCCTCTGAATTTGGCTCGACTGGCGCATACTGGA
>CAXSCF010000003.1:0-43904 GCA_964235815.1 uncultured Sphingomicrobium sp. | reverse complement strand
CGCTGGCTGGCTCTTACCGATTCGTTGGCTTGAGCAAGTGCTAAGCGTCGAACCAAAGTCAGTTCTCGCTCTTCTTGGGCCGAAGCTGCCCGTCACGTACTCGCCTATCCGGCCCTCCACAGGCGGCGGCAATCAGAAAGCCTATTTAGCGGAAGTCGGCCGACCGGTCTTTGACGTGATCCTCAAATTTGCAGGCCTTAACGTCGCTGACTTTGAGGCCGAGCGCTCAACCGTCACCGTTGCCGATTTCACGGTCCGATTCGACGAAGCGATTGAAGCTCAAATTATAAGCGACCAGAGCCTGGACGAGACAATGCGGGACCAGCTTTCCCGCGCAAGGCGGGGCCAAGGCCTTTTCCGGCGCCGTGTGATGGCCACGGAGCCCGTATGTCGGGTCACGGGCGTCAGCACCCCGAGCCTCTTGATCGCCAGCCATGTTAAGCCGTGGCGGGCCTGTGAGACGGCGGCGGAGCGACTGGACGGGTTTAATGGATTGATGCTCACACCCCACGCAGACTTCCTGTTCGACCGGGGGCTCATTGGATTTGCCGACGATGGAAGGACACTGTTTTCAACGCGGCTATCGGATGGAGATGGGATTAAGTTAGGTCTGCACCATTCACAGCGCCCTCCGGCGAAGCCCCTTCAAAGTGCAGGCTTAACCTATTTCGATCACCACCGCGAAAAGGTGTTTCTTCCGTTACGTCACAACGATCGCCGACGTGCGGACATTAAGATGAAGCTGCCCGATTGAGGCGACAGCTCCTTAAGTACGATGGCATAAGCTGTTTCCTCAGGTTCAGGTGCGCGTTGCAGCCCCACGACCTTAAACCAAACGACATCCTCCGGTGGAATGAGCTTCAGTTCAGAAAGATCGCTCTTGATCTCCGAAGAAACTTCCAAGCGCGAACTTTCGTCATACACGGGCTCGAAACCACGCTTCGAAGGTTCGAAAAGATACTGGAAGTCGCCGGCTAAGTCTCGCGCTTGAACACGAACTTGCTGCATGCCCTGAGCCGGACGCGGGCGAAACGGGCGCACTGCGGGCCTCAAGATGGGTCCTTGCCTATTGGCTATGAACCAGTCGGCCTTAAGCTCCCGCCCACCTTGGTCGTCCTCTATGCCGATCGTCTTACACCATAGCGCCTTCCTCGCTGAACTCAGCTGAGTCAGCGCGATGCCCGGGGTCGGCGGAAGTTTGTCGAAAACATAAATATGGACCTCGGCACTCATCGACTGAACCTTGCCCAGAGCAGCCGGCAATTCGAAATAGATAACGTCCCCTGCCGCGGGGATTCCTTCCGCCGCTTCCGTTAAAATGACGATCGTTTTCTGGAATTGTCCATCGCGCGGCATATCAGAGAATTTGGCTGCCAAACCGTCCATGAACTCAGCTGCCCACCATGCGTATGCCTCGCGTTCGCTGGGATCATATTCGACCGAACCTGCGGCCGCTGTTTCAGCATGCGCCTTAAGGTCAACAAAGACCTGATTATCCGACAAGCCTTCAATGAGTGTCGCTGCTTCGCCGTTGAGGCCGTGAAGCGCGAACCCCGTCAAGTTGTGTGAGCCAACAACGGCGGCACTTCGACCTTCTGGAAGCTCGAACAAATAGACTTTGCTGTGGAGCATCGGGTGATACCGATAAAAGCGGTAGCGTGCAGACGTGCCCGTGGGACGGCTGTGACCTAGATGCACTCGTAGGCGATCATTAGGTACCCCGAGGGAAAGCAAGGTGTCGAACGCGTCAAATGCGCGCCACGTCGCGGCTCCAACGACGAGGGACCGTAGTTTGTTTGGATCAGCGGCAAGGGCCCCTTTCAGAGCCGAAGCCCCCTCAACTGTCATGAAGCCCGATATCAGCCAGGCCGAGGTGCATTGGTCATAGAGTCTGCGCAGTGTGGAAGCTATTTCTCGCTGGGGCGTATCAAAAAGCATTTGAACAGACAGGCTCACTGGTTGATTCCTTTGCGGTTGATTTCGCCGACGAAAAATGCGTCGAGGCGGGTACGGAGGGCATCAACGTTTTTCGTCTCGCAGTCCCACACGGTGAGAATGCTCCACCCGCTGTCCACCAACTGACTGCGCGCGCGGGAGTCTCGCTCCACATTGCGCTGAAGTTTTTGGTGCCAGTAATCGGCGTTCGATGCTGGAAGCCGCCCCGCACTACAATTTGCATGCTGATGCCAAAAACATCCGTGAACAAATATCGCTTTTTGACGAGGCCCGAAAACCAGATCGGGCTTTCCAGGCAGGTCCTTGCGATGCAGCCGGAATCGGTAGCCCATGGAATGAACCAATCGTCTCACCACCATCTCAGGCTTTGTGTCCGCGCTTTTGATTCTGCGCATGTTTTCACTGCGCTGGGCGGCTGAGACGCGATCGGCCATGCGCTATTCGGGCAACTGATTGTTAGCGATCAATCCGCACATTTCCTCAGGCGATAGGCGACTGAGAAAGGATTGGGCGGCCGGATCGGAAAGGAGCGTTCGCGCCATACCGGCCTTGCGCTCCAACGCATGCGCAATGGCCTCATCGATGGTGTCCGCCGCGATTAGCCGCAAATAGCTGACCGGGAGCGATTGGCCGATGCGGTGATTCCGATCTTGGCTTTGAGCATAATGATCGAAGCGCCACGACATCGATTCGTAGATCGTATAATTCGCTGCCGTTAGCGTGAATCCCGTTCCCGCTGCCGCCGGATTAGCAATTAATATTCTCGTGCAGCTGTCATCCTGGAATCGCGTGGCGATAGCCTGCCGCTCTTCCGCAGCGATGCCGCCGTAAATTGCGGCTGCGCCATGCTGAGCGTAACGACATAGGAGCGATTCGATGTTGCGGACATAGGTAGACCAAATGATGATCTTGCGATTCGGCACGGACAGTATGTCGCCCACTAGCCCGTCAAGCACCTCAAACTTCGCAGGGGTACCTTTCGCGTCGGGATTGAGAAGCGCGGGATTACTGGCAAGCTGACTAAGGCGCGTCAGCTTGGCCAACGCTGTTGAGGCGAATGCCCGATATTCTTGGCCAGACATTCCCCGGATTTCACAAACCATCTGTGTTCGCATGTCGTCGTAAAGCGTGCGCTGCCAATCGGGAAGTTCAACGACAACGTCGCTGAAAGTCTTTTCCGGCAGGTCAAGGCATTCCTCCTTCGTCCGGCGGAGAACCAACCGATCAAGAACCGGCTTTACAAACGTCGCCGATGGATCGCCTTCGACGCGCGCGAGAAAGCTCTCAAGAGACCCTAGAGACCGCTCGCCCGGGGCAATGATTTCAATCTGAGTGTAGAGGTCCGCCGGTGTGTTCGTTACTGGCGTACCCGACAGCAACCAGCGGTATTCACAATGTGGTGCAAAATGCCTCATCGAAGCCGAAGTTTGCGATTTCCAATTCTTTGCTGAATGGGATTCATCGAGGACGAGAACGGTGCGATCGCGATTCAGGAAGGCGAGTATCGCCGTGACCTCCACCCGTGCTGTCTCGTAGCTTGTGATTACAACATCCGCTGTTGATTGACCGAAGAGGTTCCGGCGCACGCGCGAGTTGCCCTCAGCAATCTCAACGGTCATTCCGGGCGCGAACTTGGCTATCTCGGCCACCCAATTCCGCTTGAGGGAATTGGGGCAAATGACCAACATTCGATCGGCTTCGCCGCGGTCTCGTAGGAGGCGGAAAGAGTCAATCGCGACTAGTGTTTTACCGAGGCCTTGCTCGAAGGCGAGCAGGCCGTGCCGACCCTCCGTAAGGAATGCAATTCCCTCGCGCTGATGCTCCATGAGCTGGACGTTGTTCATGACTTAGTCCGACCGCCCATGCTTGGCATAGAGGCCGTCAAAATACTCAAGTGCGGATCGGAACTCAGCCACTTCACTGGGATCCAGCGCCTTAACGTCGGCCATGCTCGATTCTTCCAACGCGGACGTGAATCTGCGGAGTGCCACACGAAACGGGCGAACGTCCGGCATAACATGGTGCTCGATCTGCGCTGCTGCCTGATTGAGTAGAGCTACCTCATCTTCGCCGAGGTCGCCTTCTTCACGGTCGAGCGAGCGGGCCACTTGTTGCCCAAGCGCAGAGATTTTTGCTTTCACGCTGCTTGAGTTGGACTTGATCTCAAGGGCAAGGCGGCTAGCCACATGCTTTTCGCCAGACTTAAGCTGCTCCCATTTTTCCGGGTCGTCGTAGAATTCCTTGAGGAAACGCGCATCGCGATATTCTTTGAATGCCTCCGCGCGCACCATGTCAAAGACGTCAGTGCGAAGTGCGTCGTAATTTTTGTTGTCGTAGTCGCGAAGCATCGACCCAATCACCCGAGCCTTGCTCGCCTCTTCGAGAACGCTGAACTTTTCCGCTGCCACGCGTTCGCCTTGCCCTTCCTCCTCATCAACGTGATCGATGTAGGCGTGTGCGAAGGTGTACGCATCGCGAAGGCGCATAACCCATGAGACCGACTTCGCCATGTGCTCCGCCATTTCAGTCACGTTCATGACCGCTGGCTCCTTGGCCGTACCAACGACGGCGTCGTGGATGAACTTGGCCTCAATATAGCGACCCCAATCTCGCACACCGGAGCCGCGGACATGTATGCGGGCTAAAAGGATAGTGCGCTCCCGGTCCCCAAACTCAGGCGGAAGGAGTTTCGCCTTGATCTTCCGGAACTTGCCCTCCTTGATCCCCTTGGTGTGTTTGCGATCCAGCTGGCGAAAAATGGTGAGGCGAGTTGCACCTTCCAGCACGACTCCTTTCGCGGCGTCGTCGAAGCGCTGCACGTAGATTGGCTCCATCTGCCCGATGTCATCAATGGACTTCAGCAGATTGTCGTAACCACGAGACCGTTGGAGCGCAGCTTCCAGCTCCGTCTCCGATTTTACTCCACTTACGGGAAGCTGCGTTTGCAACCGAGGGTTGGCGGACCACAGCGATAAGTCATCGTAGATGTCGAGCTCGACTTCCTCCAGCTCCCACTCGCGACCGCCAATCTTTTCAATAAACTTCCGCGGTTTGGGTTTGATTCTCGGCATGTCGTTCACTGTAACCTCCATCTCGTCACTTGCCACAGCAAGCTATCGCAAGCTGTTACAGACATGTTGCAGGTCGGAGGCGATGTGTCAAGCGGTCGGAGATTTCGCTCGACGGCCGCGGCGAATGGGCTATTATTTCAGCCCAGAGTGTTCTATATTTGTTCCACGCCCTCCACCGCCGGGCGGGCGGGTGAAGGATTTGGGGGTAGAGTGATTTCGGAACGTTGCGAGGATTCGGAGCTAACGGTTTACGCCGCTACGGCGTGCATTGCTGAGAATGCCCCCACTTGCCTCGACCTGTTTGCTGGCGCCGGCGGACTGGCTGTTGGTTTTCGCGACGCCGGTTGGGCGGTCATTGGCGGTAACGACATTGACAAAGATGCTGGGGCGACTTTCCGCCTGAATTTTCCAGAGTCCGTGTTCTTTGAGGGTCCGATATCTGCGCTGACGGCTGATCGTGTTATGGCAGACTGTGGATTAGCCGCCGGGGAGCTCGATTGTCTGATTGGTGGGCCGCCCTGCCAATCATTTAGTTATAATAATCATCAGCGTTCGGAGAAGGGCACCCGCGCGCGTCTTTTCGAGCATTACCTGCGTTTGGTGCGGGGATTGAAGCCAAAGACGCTAGTGATGGAAAACGTCCCGGGCATTCTGACGATCGCAAATGGCAGCGTCATCGAAGCCATCCGAGCAGAATTGGAAAGCGAGGAATTAGGGTACAAATGCGATCTTCGTGTCCTTTCTGCAGAAGAATACGGAGCTCCTCAAGTCCGCCGCCGCGTATTCATCGTCGCCACTCGGTTGGGTGAAGCGTCGGGGCTAGTGCCTGAGCCCACGCACCAGTCCGCTAATCCTAAAAAACGGAAAGCCAATGTAGGCAAACGCCTCAAGCGATTTGTGACAGTTCATAAGGCGATCGGTGACCTGCCGCTGATCCCGAATGGCGGAGGTCATCCTGCGGGACATAGGCACGGGCAGGTCGCGTTCTGCGGGTATCAGCGCGAGGCTCGGAAAGGCGCGCGGATACTGTTTAATCACGTCTGTCACACGCTCACGTCCGTAAACTTAAACCGCATCGTTCACGTGCCAGAAGGTGGCAATTGGCGGAACATCCCTCGCGACTTGCTTCCGGCCGGAATGCAGCGCGCGCGGCTCACTGACCACACGAAACGCTACGGCCGCCTCGCCCGTGATGGGCTCGCATCAACCTTGCTTACCAAGTGCGATCCGCACTGGGGCGCTTACGTGCACCCGACACAGAACCGCACGATTTCCGTGCGCGAGGCCGCCCGGCTCCAAGGGTTCCCAGACGCATTTCGATTCGCCGGGGAATCTTTAGGGAAACACTACGAGCAGGTAGGCAACGCCGTACCGGTTCCCGTCGCCCAAGCAATCGGGCGCGCAGTCGCTTCCCATCTTGCGAACCCCCAAGCGCTTCCAGTCGAGGTCGAGACCTACTGCTCTGACGGTGCCATCCAGGAAGCAGCATAAATGGACGGTCGCGGCCCCCGAGGGGCCCCGAACTCTCACTAGGCCGCCAACCCCCGCTACTGAAGGTGAGCTAACGTGATGATTACCATCACGAAAAATGGTGCTGTCGGAGGGGATCGAACCCTCGACCTCAGCCTTACCAAGGATGCGCTCTACCACTGAGCTACGGCAGCATTGTCTTGAGGACGGCGGGCCTATGGCTGGTGGCGCGCAGCGCGTCAACCCGACTTGCCGGATGGCCTTGCAAATATTAGCGAACGTGCATGGCCAAGCCCGACTCCGACCGCGATGCCCGGCTCGCCGCCGCGCTGCGCGACAATCTGCGCCGCCGCAAGGCGCAGGCGCGCGACCCCGCGCCCGATCAGTCGAGCGAGCGGACTCGCCCGGCGAGCGAGTAACCGGCGTCGAGCGCGCGGTTGACCGCCACCCGCGGTCCCAGGATCCACAGCGCCATCAGCACCGCGCCAAGGAGGATCCATCCCAGCGCGGCCCAGTTCACCCGGCGAGCGGTGCGCATTGCGCCTCGAGCCATGTCTTGTCGTCTCCCTCGAGCTGGGGCCCGATCACCGCCAGCACCCGTTGATGATAATCGTCGAGCCAGCCCCGTTCGGCCGCGCTCAGCATGTCGGCGACGATCAAGCGCCGGTCGATCGGCGCGAAGGTCAGCGTCTCGAACCCGAGCACCTCCTTCTCCGCGCCGGCGACCTGTTTTTCGACCACCAGCACCAGGTTCTCGATCCGGATGCCATAGTCTCCGTCCTTGTAATAGCCGGGCTCGTTGCTCAGGATCATCCCCGCGCACAACGGCTCGTCGCCCCCCGACTGGCTCGATCCGACCGGCGAAATCCGCTGCGGACCCTCGTGGACCGACAAGAAGGCGCCGACGCCGTGCCCCGTGCCGTGGGCGTAATCGAGCCCCGCCTCCCACAGCGGCCGCCGCGCGAAGCTGTCGAGCTGGCTGCCGCGCGTGCCCTTGGGGAACAGCGCGGTGGCGATCGCGATATGGCCCTTGAGCACGCGCGTAAAACGGTCGCGCATCTCGTCGCTCGGCGGACCGAGCGGCACGGTGCGCGTGATGTCGGTCGTGCCGTCCTGATACTGCCCCCCCGAATCGCACAGGAACAGGGTCCCCGGCAGCAGCGCGCGGTTGGCGGTCCCGCCATAATGCGGCAGCGCGCCATTGGGCCCGACCGCCGAGATCGTGCTGAACGACAGATCCTTGAGCGCCCCGGTCGCGCGCCGCAATTCCTCGAGGTGGGCCGCCGCCCTTTTCTCGTCGATCGTGCCCGAGGCGTCGTCAAGCTCGATCCACTTCAGGAAGCGCGCGATCGCCGCCCCGTCGCGTGCCTGCGCTGCCTGGTGCCCGGCAATCTCGACCGGATTCTTGATCGCCTTGGCCAGCACCACCGGGTCGCGCGCGTCGAGGATCGTCGCGCCCGCGCCCTCGAGCGCCTGCGTGATCGCCGCCACCGAGCGCTCGGGATCGACCGCCACGGTCTTGCCCGTCATCGCCGCGAGGAACGGCTCGAACGCGTCGCGCTCATGCAGACGCACCCCGTTGCCAAGGTGCGCGCGGACATCGTCGCCAACCTTCTCCCCGGCCACGAATAGATCGGCGGTGCCGTCGGCATTGACCACCGCATAGGCCAGCCCGACCGGGGTGTGGCTGACATCGGCCCCGCGCACGTTGAAGATCCAGGCGATCGAATCGAGCGCCGCGAGCACCGCCGCGTCGGCCTTTCGCTCGGTCAGCCAGTCGGCCACCGCGTGACGCTTGTCGGCCGATGACTGCCCGGCTACCGCGTCGGGCTGGACCACCAGCCGCGCCGCCGACGGCGCCGGGCGGTCGGCCCACACCTTGTCGATCGGATTCTGCCCGACCGCGACCAGCTCGGCCCCCTTGGCCTTGAGCGCCGCGGTCGCCGCCTTGACCCAGTCGCGGCTGTGGAGCCACGGGTCGTAGCCGATCCTGGCGCGGTCAGGAGCGTTGGCCGCAAGCCACTGGGCGATGCTCGTCTGCGGCACCGATTGATAGCTCCACTCGTCGGCCGAGACCTGCTGGCGGACCTGGATCGTGTAGCGCCCGTCGGTAAAGATCGCGGCCTCCTGCGGCAGCACCGCCGCCGCCCCCGCCGATCCCTGGAACCCCGTCAGCCACTTGAGCCGCTGGGCATAGCTGCCGACATATTCGCTCATATGCTCGTCGGTCAGCGGAACCACGAAGCCGTCGAGGCGGTCGGCCTTCAACTGCGCGCGCAGCGCGGCGAGGCGATCGGCATGGCTGGACATAGTATATCTCCGTTCGCCCCGAGCTTGTCGAAGGGCTGTTCTTGCTTAACTAGCGTCTCTGACGAAAAAAAGCAGCCCTGCGACACGCTCGGGGCGAATGGAGTACGCCTTGACCGACCTTCCCCCGCCCCCGTTCGCCGAACAGCGCCCGCACAGCGTCACCCATCACGGCGTCACCATCGACGACCCCTACGCCTGGCTGCGCGACCCCAACTACCCGCAGGTCGATGACGAGAACGTGCTGTCCTACCTCAAGGCCGAAAACGCTTTCTTCGACGCCGCGATGGCCCCGTGCCAAGCACTGGTCGAGGAATTGTTCGCCGAAATGAAGGGCCGCATCAAGGAAGACGACAGCTCGGTCCCGATGCGCGACGGCGACTGGCTCTACTGGGCCGCCTTTCTCCCCGGCTCGCAATATCGAGACTGGTACCGGAAGGCGGTCGACGGGGGTCCCGACCAGCTCATCTTCAGCGAGAATGCCGCGGCCGAGGGCAAGGAATATTTCCGTCTCGGCGCCTTTTCGACCAGCCCGGACGGCCAGCTACTCGCCACCCTCGTCGACGACGACGGATCGGAGCGCTTCAAGCTCGTCATCCGCGACCTCGCGGCCGCCACCGACCTCGAAACCGTGACCGACGTCGGCATCGGCAGCCCGGTATGGACCAGCGATTCGGCGGGAATCGTGTTCAGCGAGGTCAACGACCAGTGGCGCAGCTATCGCGCCCGCTACCACCGCATCGGCGCCGACCCCGCCGCCGCGGTCACGCTCTACGAGGAGGCGGAGGATATCGCTTTCTCGGTCGGCGTCGACCGTTCGACCGACCGCAGCCTGATCTTCATCTCGACCGGCAATAATTCCTCCAACGAAGTCCGCTTCGTCCCCGCCGACGCCCCCGACGCGCCGCTGGTGCTGATCAGCCCGCGCCAGCCCGACCGCCAGTATGAAGTCGACGCCGCGCACGGCCGCTTGTTCATCCTGACCAACGACAGCCACGTCAATTTCCGCGTCGCCACCGCCGACCCCGCCGACCCCGCCCAGTGGACCACGCTGGTCGAGGGCAGCGATGGCACCTATTTGCGCGGCCTCGCCAGCCACCGCGACCATCTCCTCCTCACGACCCGCGTCGACGGCCTCGACCAGCTCTATCTGCGCGACTATGCCACCGGCGCGCAGCATCGCATCCCGTTCGCCGAGGCGAGCTACAGCGCGGGCTTTGCCGGCAATCCCGAATATGCCCCCGCCGCCTACCGCTTGGCCTATTCGTCGATGGTCACTCCGGCGACGGTCTACGACTATCACCCCGCCGACGACCGGCTCGAGACGCTCAAGGTCCAGGACATCCCCTCGGGCTACGACGCCAGCCGCTACGTCACCGACCGCCTGACGATCGAGGCCCGCGACGGGGCCCGCGTGCCCGTCTCGATCGTGCGCTTGAAGGACAGCGTCCTCGACGGCAGCGGCAAGGTCTTCCTCTACGGCTACGGCGCCTACGGCCACGCCATCCCGCCAAGCTTCTCGACCGGCCGCCTGTCGCTCGTCGACCGCGGCTTTGCTTATGCCATCGCCCACATCCGCGGCGGCGACGACCTTGGCTATCAATGGTTCCTCGACGGCAAGCTCGCGGCGCGCGAAAACAGCTTCAACGATTTCGTCGATGTCGCGCGCGGCCTCATCGCCCACGGCTACGCCGCGCCCGGCCGTATCGCCGCGCAGGGCGGCTCGGCGGGCGGCGAGCTGATGGGGGCGGTCGCCAACCAGGCCCCCGAACTATTCGGCGCGATCGTCGCCGACGTGCCCTTCGTTGATGTCCTCAACACGATGCTCGACGACACGTTGCCGTTGACGCCCGGTGAGTGGACCGAATGGGGCAATCCGATCGAGGACAAGGCCGCCTTCGACCTCATCCGCGGCTACTCACCCTACGACAACGTCAAAGCGCAGGCCTATCCGCCGATGCTCATCACCGGCGGACTGACCGATCCTCGAGTAACCTATTGGGAGCCTGCCAAATGGGCCGCCCGCCTGCGCGCAACCAAGACCGACGACAATCTGCTGCTGCTCAAGATCAACATGGGCGCCGGCCATGGCGGCAAGTCGGGCCGCTGGAATGCGCTTCATGAAGTCGCCGAAGCCTATGCTTTCGTGCTGACGCAGCTCGCCTGAGGTTCAGGCGGCGCGCGACTGAAGCTGCGCAAAACCGGTAAATTGTGCGCGCAAGTCGGGGTCGCGAACCGGGGCCACCAGCGCGGCGACGATCTCTTCCAGGCTCGAATCGTCGCTCGCCTCGCGCCCGCCAGCTGTATAGCCCATCGCCCACTCGCCGAACTGGCGCGCTTCGATTTGACGTTCGGAAAGGATCACGCAGGCATAATGGCGGGAATCGGCAGCGATGCGGGCGTAGGTTTGGCGAACCTCGGCGGCAGGCCCTTCGAGCACCTGAAGAAAACGCCGCCCACCTGCAACAAGCAGCCCGCTGATCCGATCCTCGCGATTATTGATTCGCGACGTCTTCAAAATGTCGGCGCACAGCGAAGGTCCGATCGGCTGGCGAGCGGTACTGATATAGACGATCTGCAGCATAACATCTCCGGCTAGGACATAACCTTGACCCGGCTAACATTAATTTTCGGTAAAATGCTGGTCCGAATCCGATCAGCTTCGCGTCAGCCACAGCCCCGTGGCAGTCGCGCCGAGCGAGGCGATCACGCTGACCGCGACATAGGCCAGGGCTTGTCCGGGCTGTCCGCGCTGGACGAGCGAGACCGTATCCAGACTGAACGCAGAAAAGGTGGTGAACCCGCCGAGGAAGCCGGTGACGAGGAACAGGCGGGTGCCCGAACCCGTATCGAGCGTCGCGAACAGGCCCACCACAACCCCGACGGCGAGGCTGCCCACGATATTGACCGCGATCGTCGCCCACGGAAAAGTCGCTCCGAACAGGTCCAGCGCCAGCCGATTGACGAGGTGACGCGCGCTCGCTCCCAGCCCGCCGCCGACAAATACCACCGCCAGCGCGGGCCAGACGGGCATCAACCGTCAACCACCAGCCGTTCGGGATGGCGGGTCAGTTGGCGCACCACGACCACGATCACGACGCCGACAACCGCGCCCATGATCGCTGCTGCAAAAGCATTGGCGAGCCACGCGACGATCCCCTCGCCCGGGCCGAACTGGGAAGCCAGTCCATTGGCAGCCTCGTGCACGGTTGCGGGGAAATGATGGATGTCCATTTCCTCGATCCCGTGGAGCAGGATGCCGCCCCCGACCCACAGCATGGCCGCGGTACCGATCGACGACAATGATTTGAGGAGACCTGGCACCATTCTCACAAGGAAGCCCCCGACCTGCCGAGCGGCACCATTCGCGCCCTTGACCATGTGCAGCCCGATGTCGTCGAGTTTGACGATGATCGCGACCACTCCGTAAACCCCGAGGGTGACGGCAATCGCGACCAGCGCGAGTGCCGCTGCCTGGGCACCGATGGCCAGCCCGTCGAGCTCGTTGAGCGCAATCGCGATGATTTCAGCCGACAGGATGAGGTCGGTCCGCACCGCGCCCTTGACCTGGCGTGCCTCGAGCTCGGCCGGGGTATCGGCGGCGGCGAGCTCGGCGGCGTCGTGATGGTCGCCGCTCATGACCTCGATGATCTTTTCCATCGCCTCGAACGCCAGATAGGCCCCGCCGAGCATCAACATCGGCGTGATCAGCATCGGCGCGAACGCCGACAGCAACAAGGCGCCGGGCAGCAGGAAGAACAGTTTGTTCTTTAGCGATCCGAGCGCGATTTTGGCGATGATCGGCAATTCGCGATCCGGACTGAGGCCCTGAACATAGCGCGGAGTCACCGCGGTGTCGTCGATCACCACGCCGGCAGCCTTGGCCCCGGCCTTGGCGGTCGCGCCGACGACATCGTCGAGGCTGGCCGAGGCGAGCTTGGCGATCATTGCGACATCGTCGAGCAAGGCGATGAGTCCGGACGGCATGGCAAATCCTTTCGGTTCGCGTCCTAGCGTGACTGCGAGGCGCTTGCCACCTTGCTAACCGAGTCAGCTTCGAGCCATGTCGCCGCGCTTAGGCAAGCCGCAACAGACGACGGGACCAATGATACAGCACATCCCCAAGACAATCCTTGCCCTCATCGCCGTGATGCTCGCTTCGGCGGCGGCCCGAGCGCCCGCGCGGAGTGATCCGCTCACGATTGGGGCGAGCGCGGCCCAGACCCCCGCGCAAGCACTGGCGCAGGATGCGGCGGTCTATGCCCGGCGCTATGGCGTAACGCCCGAGGCGGCGGTGGTTCGGCTTGAGGGGCTGCAGGCCAGTGCTTCAATCACCGACCGGATTCGTCAGACGTTTCGCGAACGGCTGGTCGGAATTTCGATCGATCACGCGCCGGCGCTCCGAATCGTCGTCCTCCTCACCGGCGATGCGCCCGTCGCAAGCACCTCCATCCGCGCCGACCGCATTATCATTCCGGTTATATTCCATACCGGCGCCGCGGCGAGCGGCGATCAGATCATTCGGGCCATGCTCCAGCGCGGACCCGATCTCAACGCGCTGCTCCCAACGGCGCGCGGCATGGGGCTCGATGCGCGGACCGGCGAACTGGTCATCCTGATCCGCATGCTCGACGCCGGGCGCGTCGACCTCCCGGCGCTCGAGGCAAGAGCCGAGGCGCTGACCGGGGTCAAGGTGCGCTTCGATCGCGCCGACCGGCCCGACAATCTGTCGCTGGCCGGCGGCGCGCGGATCGAGGGCGTCGATCCGGCCGACGGGTTGCGCTATGCGTGCACGACCGGCTTTGCCGTGACCGACGGTCGACGGACCGGAATCGCGACCGCAGCCCATTGTCCCGACGATCTCGTCTATTTGGACCCCGATGGTGGCAAGATGTCGCTAGCTTTCGTCGGCCAATGGGGCGCACGCACCCAGGACGTCCAGATCAACCTCGGCCCGGTGGAACAGCAGCCGCTCTTCTACGCCGATCGCAAGGCCAAGGCGCTCCGAACATTGGCTGGGTCTCGATCGCGGCTGAGTACCCGCGCGGGAGAATGGCTGTGCCATTATGGCGAAAGCAGCGGCTATAGCTGCGCCGAGGTCGAGCTGACCCAGTTCGCGCCTCCCGGGCAATTGTGCGGCGGGGCATGCGCGCCGACCTGGATCACCGTTCGCACCCACGACTGCAAGAGCGGCGATAGCGGCGGCCCGGTGTTTATCGGCGAAATGGCATTCGGCCTGACAAAAGGCGGCAGCGGGGGACGCAACACGCGCTGCAATTTCTATTTCTATATGTCGACCGATTTCCTGCCGGCGCCCTGGTCGCTAATGGCTCAGACCAGTCCAAGGCCGGCGAGCTTGGCGTACATCCGCGGCGGCAGCGTGCCCATGCCGTCCTCGTCGCCACCCTCGCCCGGGGCGTCGTCTTCGGCCAGGTAACGCCAGCCCTGGTGCGCGCGCTTGGGCCGCGGGGTGACGGCGAGCAGGTCGCCCGCGCAGACGATATCGATGCGCCCGTCGCTGCGGTCGTCGAAGCGCAGGATGACTTGCCGCGCGACGATGCGGTGCTTGACGATCCAGTGGAGCGAACCGCCAATAAGTTCATCCATCCGTTTGGGCCTCATCCGCGTCGGCACGCGCACCTCGCCCGCCGTCGTGACCCGCCGGGCGATGCGGTTCTCGAGCGCCTCGACGCTCGCCACGCCAACCGCGACCTTGGTAAGATGGAGGGGCATCGCGGCGATGTAGCTGGAAAGGACGGTTTTTCAATTTAGTTCGTCACCCCGGGCTTGACCCGGAGTCCACCTTTTCTTCTCGCATCGCGATTAAGGCAGGTGGATCCCGGGTCAAGCCCGGGATGACGGCTGGGCTAAGGCACCAACCCCGCCGACGTCGCCAGTCCCAGGAACACCAGGAAGCCCATCGAATCGGTGACCATCGTCACGAAGATGCTCGACGCGACCGCCGGGTCGGCACCCATCCGTTCGAGCGTCAACGGGACCATTACCCCGGCGAACCCCGCGATGAGGATGTTGGTCAGCATCGCCGCGGCAATCACCAGGCCGAGTTGGGGCGAGCCGAGCACTAGCGTCACCCCAAGCCCGATCAGCACGGCGATGGTCAGCCCGTTCATCAGCGCGACGCGAATTTCGCGCCCTACCGCGCGCCAGCGGTTCGACCCCGTGAGCTGATTGGTGGCGATGGCGCGCACCGTCACCGCGAGCGTCTGCGTGCCCGCATTGCCCCCGACCCCGGCGACGATCGGCATCAGCACCGCGAGGATCGCCAACCGCTCGATCGAATGTTCGAAGAAGCGGATGATGGTCGACGCCACCAGCGCGGTCATCAGGTTGGCGGCGAGCCACCGCACGCGTTCCTTGTAGGTGTCGTAGATCGGCTCGTTGATGTCGCCATCACCCGCCCCCGACAGCAGCAGCGCGTCCTCGCCGGCCTCTTCCTGGATGATGTGGACGATATCGTCGACCGTGATCATCCCCACCAGCCGCCCGGCGGGATCAATCACCGCGGCCGAGATCAGTGCATATTTCTGGAACTTGAGCGCGACTTCTTCCTGATCGAGATCGACCGGGATCAGCGTCTGCTTGCGGATCATGATGTCCTCGACCCGGGTCGCACGATCCGAGCGAAGGATGACCGACAGTTTGCACGTCCCCACCGGGTGATGCACCGGCGAGACCACGAACACTTCCCAGAAATCGGTCGCCAGTTCGTCCGACGAGCGCAGATAATCGATCACCTGGCCGACGGTCCAATGCTCCGGCACCGCGATCAGGTCGCGCTGCATCAGCCGCCCGGCGCTCTCCTCGGCATAAGTCAGCGCTTCTTCGACCGCGGCGCGATCGTCGGGCTCCATCGCACGGAGGACGGCGCGCTGCTCGTCCTCCTCCATGTCCTCGATGATCGCCACCGCATCGTCGGTGTCGAGCTGGGCGGCGAGGTCGGCGACCTGCTGCGGCTCCATCTCGTCGATCATGTCCTCGCGGACATGCTCGTTCATCTCGGCATAGACGTCGGCATCGACGATCCCGGCCAGCGCGGCGATGAGGTCGGCGCGCTCGTCGGCCGGGGTCAGCTCGATCAGATCGGCGATGTCGGCCGGATGGAGCGTTTCGACCAGCCCCCGCGCCGCCTCGTCATCGCCGTCGGCGACCGCGTCGAGCACTTGGCGAACGAATTGGGGCCGGAGCCGGTTTTCCTCGTCGAGGATATGGTCGCGCGGCGACGCATGGGGTTCGCGGGAATGGGTGGCGATGTCGTCGCTTGCGCTCATGACTTCACCCCTTCCCGCAACCCGGCGCCCTCCTATGCCCGCCGCCGCACTGGCGCAACCCGCCGCGCCTCCCTACATCGCGCCCCGAACATCCCACATGGAGACAAGCACATGGCCGACGCGAATACCCTGACCCTGACCCTTTCGAGCGGCGGCGACGTCGTCATCAAGCTGCGCCCCGACCTCGCCCCGGGCCACGTGGAGCGTATCGCGACGCTCGCCCGCGACGGCTTTTACGACGGCGTGGTATTCCACCGCGTGATCCCCGGCTTCATGGCCCAGGGCGGCGACCCCACCGGCACCGGGATGAGCGGCTCGAAGCTCCCCGACCTCAAGGCCGAGTTCAACAATGAGCGCCACGTCCGCGGCGCCTGCTCGATGGCCCGCGCGCAAAGCCCCAACAGCGCGAACAGCCAGTTCTTTATCTGCCTCGACGATGCGACTTTCCTCGACAAGCAGTACACATTGTGGGGCGAGGTCGAGAGCGGGATGGAGCATGTCGACGCGCTCCCCGTCGGCGAACCTCCGCGCGCGCCGGGCAAGATCGTCAAGGCAACGGTTGCCTGACCAAGGTCACGCTGATCCATGACGCTTCGGCCGGACCGGTGGTCGATATCGGCCGCTTGATCGCCGCTCGTTAGGGAGGGCGCGTGTTCGTCGTGCTCCACTTCGCACTTGCAATATAATTGCTGCGCTGCAATAAATGCCTCGCCTTTCGAGGCAATCTCTCCTCGACCTTCGGCCGGACGGAAACGTCCGGCCCTTTTTTTGTGCGCACGATGGCCCACATTGAACCGCATCGCTCCGCCGCCGTTTGGCTCGCAGGGGTGCTTCGGGGCAATGGAATAAGGGACGATCGATGGCGGATGCCGAGACGATGATGCGCAAGGTGCAGGTCGCCAATCTGCCCCCCGCCGACAGCGGGCGCGGGGTGGCGCGAATGCCGGTCAAGCTGATGACCGAAATGGGGCTGGCCGAAGGCGACGTGATCGAAATCGTCGGCAAGAGATCGACCGCGGCACGGGCCATTCGCCCCTATGGCGACGATGAGGGGCTCGACATCATCCGGCTCGACGGGCTTCAGCGTGCCAACGCCGGGGTGGGATCGGGCGATTTCGTCGAAGTGCGCAAGGTTGCGTCAAAGGCCGCGACCCGAGTGGTGTTCGCCCCCGCCGCTAACAATGTCCGGCTCCAGGGGTCGGCCGAGGCGCTCAAGCGCAGCTTCGAGGGCCGCCCGTTCACCGAGGGCGATACGCTCGCCACCACGGGGCATCAGCGGGTCAATACCGAAATGCCCGAGCATCTGCGCCAGATGTTCAATGCTCCTGCCTTCGCGCTTCAGGAGGTGCGACTGACGGTGGTGTCGGCGTCGCCGCGCGGGATCGTCCATATCGACGAGACGACCGTGGTCGAGCTGCTCCCCGAATATCGCGAAGCCCCCGATGGCGAACGCCGCGCCGACGTCACGTATGACGATTTGGGGGGCATGAAGGATTCGATCGAGGCGCTACGCGAAATGGTTGAATTGCCGCTGCGTCACCCCGAACTCTTCCAGAGGCTGGGGGTCGATCCGCCCAAGGGCGTGCTGCTTCATGGTCCGCCAGGGACGGGCAAGACCCGGCTGGCGCGCGCCGTCGCCAACGAAAGCGAAGCCAAGTTTTTCCATATCGCGGGCCCCGAAGTGATGGGGTCGGCCTATGGCGAGAGCGAGAAGAAATTGCGCGACTTGTTCGACGAAGCCGCCAAGTCGGCGCCGTCGATCATCTTCATCGACGAGATCGATTCGATCGCGCCCAAGCGCGACCAAGTGTCGGGCGAAGCCGAAAAGCGCCTTGTCGCGCAATTGCTGACCTTGATGGACGGGATCGAGCCGCGCCAGAATCTGGTGGTGATCGCCGCGACCAATCGTCCCGAGGCGATCGACGAGGCGCTGCGCCGTCCGGGCCGGTTTGACCGCGAAATCGTGGTCGGGGTGCCCGATCAGAACGGCCGCCGCGAGATTCTTGGCATCCATACCCGCGGCATGCCGCTGACCGAGGGGGTCGATCTCGACGATCTGGCGCGGCGGACTTATGGCTTCGTCGGGGCCGACCTTGCCGCGCTGACCCGGGAGGCGGCACTTGAGGCAGTGCGACGGATCATGCCCAAAATCGACCTCGCCGAAGCCACGATCCCGACCGAAATCCTCGACGCGCTATCGGTCGAGCCGAGCGATTTCGAAAATGCTTTGAAGCGCGTCCAGCCGTCCGCGATGCGCGAAGTGATGGTCCAGGTGCCCGACGTGACGTGGGACGATGTTGGCGGGCTCGATGCGGCGCGCGACCGGCTGCGCGAAGGCGTCGAATTGCCGCTCAAGCACCCCGATGCCTTCAAGCGGCTTGGCATCCGCCCGGCCAAGGGCTTCTTGCTCTACGGCCCGCCGGGGACGGGGAAGACCATGCTGGCCAAGGCCACCGCGCGCGAAAGCCAGGCCAATTTCATTTCCATCAAGTCGAGCGACCTGCTGTCCAAATGGTATGGCGAAAGCGAGCAGCAGATCGCCCGCTTGTTCGCCCGCGCGCGCCAGGTCGCGCCGACGGTGATCTTCATCGACGAGCTCGACAGCCTGGTGCCCGCGCGCGGCGGCGGAATGGGCGAACCGCAAGTCACCGAACGCGTCGTCAACACCATCCTCGCCGAGATGGACGGGCTCGAGGAACTCAACAACGTCGTCCTGATCGGGGCGACGAACCGTCCCAATCTGATCGATCCGGCGCTGCTTCGCCCGGGGCGGTTCGACGAACTGATCTTCGTCGGGGTGCCCGACACCGCCGGGCGGCGCCGGATCCTCGCGATCCACACCAGCAAGATGCCGCTGGCCAAGGACGTCGACCTCGAATCGATCGCACGGCGGGCCGAGCGATTCACCGGCGCCGACCTCGAGGACCTCACTCGCCGCGCCGGGCTCACCGCCTTGCGCCGAGGACTCGACAGCGCCGAAGTGACGATGGCCGATTTCGAGACGGCGCTGGTCGAGACCCGCGCCTCTGTCACCGACGAGATGCTGGCGGATTACGAGCGCATTCAGGATACGCTAAAGGCCGACGCCGTTCGTCCCACGGGCGGAATCGGCTTCGTCACCCCAGGCATGCTTCAGCCCCGCGCCCCCGCCAAGGGAGTGCCTGCGGTCGCGCCGGTCACTCCCGTCGCCCCGCCGTCCAAACCCTGACTGGAGACGGGGCCAGTGTTGAGCGCGCGCCGTCCCCACAGCATCAACCCCACGAGCAGCACCGCCGACGCGGCAAACGGCCAGTGCGGATCGACTGCGTAAAGTAACATTCCGATCGTCGGCGCAGCGACGTAGGCGATGCCGTTGGCGGCGGTGATCACGCCGGCAACTCCGCCCTGTTCGGCAAGCGGGACCGCAAGGCTCGCGCCCCCGGTAAATCCCGGACGGGTGAAGCCAAAGCCAAGGCTGGCGATCCCAAATCCGAGCACGAGCCCGTACAGATCGGTCGCGACCATCGTCACCAGCGTGCCGATGGTCGCGATGACCGAGCCCCACAGGATCAGCGCGCGCGGACTGAGCGCGAGCCGCGGGATCAGTCCCCATTGCGCGGCAAGCGTAGCCGCGGCCCCCGCCATCATGACGATGGCGATCGACTGTTCCGACCCGCGCGGCGCCAGCCCGAGCCGGTCGATGATGAAAAAACCGAGGCAGGTCAGCACCGCTGCCTGGGCGTGGCCGGCGACGACCCCGGCGACGATCCAGTGACGGATGCGCGCGTCAGACCATTTGAGGCGGGCGCTTCGCGGCGAGGTTGAAGCGACCACGCTGGCCCCGGTCGGTGAGGAGGCGATCGAGGGATAGCTCATCGCCGCGCCATGCCCGCGGAAATGACCGTGGCGCGGCTGCCGATCGTTTGGCAGCCATAACAGGATCGCGGCGAATACCGCCGCGGCGATGAACGCGAAGGCGAACAGGGGTCCCGGCAACCCGATGAAGGGCAGCACGAACAAGGGCGCCAGCGCGGGCCCGAGGATCGTCCCCAGCCCGAAGCTCGACGACAGAGACGACAAGGCCGAGACGCGCGCCGAGCGCCGGGTCTTCGAGGCCAGATAGGCCTGCGTCGCGCTTGGCGTGGCACAGCCGAGGCTACCATAGATGGCGCGCGCCGCGGCGAACAAGATGAAGGTGAGCGCCCCGGACAGCGCGCGCTCGAGCCCGAGCATGAGCACGATGCCGCACAAGGTCATCGAAACGATAAATCCGCCGACCCCGAGCAGGGTCAGCGCCTTGCGCCCGTGACGGTCGCTCATCCGCGCCCAATAAGGCGCGAACAGCACCCACAATACCGCCGATGAGGTATAAGCGAGCGCGACGTACAGATCGGCAATCCCGATTGCGCGGCCGATCGCCGGCATCACCGATTGGAGCGCGGTATTGCCCGCCGCGGCAACAAGCATGGCGGCGAACAGAAGCATGAAATGCGGGGTGGTAAGCGCGCTTCCGGCAACCTTGAAGCGATGGGAGTGTTGAGCCATTGCCGTGTCTTAGACATGCCGAGCCGTGCGTGATAGCCGCCGGGACGCCTTGCCAAGCGGCCCGCCATTTGCGAACGCTCGCCGCCAACGATTTTCCGGAGCCTTTTCTTGAACGCCACCCGAGCCTCTACCCTCAAGGGCCAGATTCGCCGCGCGGTGCGGGTCGGTCATCCTCGCTGGCAATTCCTGCGCGGCTTCATCAAGCATCCGGTTATGGTCGGGTCGATCATTCCGTCGAGCGACAGGTTGATCGCCAAAATGCTTGGGCCGGTGGATTGGAATGCGACCGAGCTGTTCGTCGAATATGGTCCCGGGGTGGGCACCTTTACGCGCCCGATCCTCAATTTAATGGGGCCCGACGCGCGGCTCATCGCGATCGACACCAATGCCGACTTCATCGACTATCTGCGCGCCGACATCGACGATGTGCGGCTGATCGCGGTCGCCGGATCGGCCGCAGACGTCGAAAAGATCATTGCCGCTCATGGCTTCGATTTTGCCGATTACGTCCTCTCGGGGCTGCCCTTCTCGACGCTTCCGGCGGGAGTCGGCGAAGCGATCGGCAAGGCTACCGCCAGCGTCGTCCGCGACGGCGGGGCGTTCCTGGTCTACCAATTCAGTGCCAAGGTGCGCGACTTCATTGCTCCCTTCTTCGAACGCATCGACCGTGGGTTCGAATGGCTCAACGTCCCCCCCGCGACGCTATTCTGGGCCTATCGCGAGCGCCGCAAGCCCGACTAGACCCCCAGATTGAGCCGCCGCGTCACGCCATAATCGGCGCTTGTCACCAAATAGAAGCTTGCCGCCCAGCGGAGCCGATTGAACAGCGTCGAGCGCTGACGATGGACCGCGCGCGTGATCGAGGTTGACGCAGCGCATTCCTGCTCGAAATAATCGCGCATCTGCCGTGCAAACGCCGGATCGTCGACCCTGAGCATCATTTCCAGGTTGAGATAGAGGCTGCGGATGTCGAAGTTCGACGAGCCGATGTGGACCACGTCGTCGATGATGACGAGTTTGGAATGAAGCTTGGTCGGGGCATATTCGAACAGCTCGACCCCGCGCCTGAGCAGCCGGCGATAGGTGTGCCGCGCCGCCGCGATGGTCGCCTCATTGTCCGACTTTGCGGCGGTGACGATCCGCACACGGCCCTTTGTCGCCACTCGCGCAATGCGCCGCAGCATCGCCCAACTTGGCGAAAAATAGGCCGCGATCATCGCCACATCCGAGGCGTGGAGCAAATCGCGGCAGGTCGCGACGGCCCACGGCGAGAGACCGCGCGTCGGGCCGCCAAAGGTCCACTGTAGCTTGCCCTGGGTCGCGCTGTGGAGATGAATGATGCGATTGAGATGGCGGATCGGCGTCCTCTTCGTCATCGACCACGCCATCAGTTGATCGAAATAAGGCGCCAGCCGGCCCGCCGCCTCCCCCTCGACCAGCAGTCCGAGGTCACGCCAGGCGCCGTCTTGCGCGGTCCCGAAATAGCTGTCCTCGATGTTAAAACCGCCGATCAGCACGCGGCTTTCGTCGGCCAGCGCCAACTTCTGGTGGTTGCGGATCAGGTAGCGCCGCCCGAAATTGGGGTGAAAACGGCAGAAACGCAGTCCCTTGTCGATCAGCGGCGTGAAAAAATGATCGGGCGCGGCATAGCCGAAGCCATCGACCAGCAGCGCCACCGAAATCCCGCGATCAAGCGCGCGGTCGAGCGCGTCCCTGACCATCCCTCCCGAGCGATCGTCGCGGTAGATGTAATAAAGCAGCCGCAACGAGGAATGGGCGCCGTCGATCAACGCGAGCAGCGCGGTCAGCCGGTCGGGGCCCTCGGTCAAGAGCGTCAGCCGGTTGTCATCGACGGTCAGGCGACGGACAGGATGCGCGTTGATCATCGGCCCGGCTTGTGACGGCGGCAGGCTGCGCTGGCAAGCGAGTTACCGCATCCGGGCACGGGGTCGGCGCTCGATTTCATTGACACTCCGGCCTCCTCGCCCTACCCCGCTTTCTTTCCGAATGCCTCGGTATGAAGAGCGGAGCGACTAATGGCGCGCGTGACCGTCGAAGATTGTGTCGACAAGATTCCCAACCGGTTCGACCTGGTTCTGGCCGCGGCGCAACGCGCACGCCAGATTTCGGGCGGGGCCGACCTCACCATCGATCGCGACCGCGACAAAAATCCGGTCGTCGCCCTGCGCGAAATCGCCGAACAGACGGTCAAGCCCAAGCATCTCGAGGAATCGATCGTTTCCAACCTCCAGCGGGTGCGAATCGACGAGGATGACGAGACCGACGAATTGGCCTCGCTGAGCGAATCGGCCGAGGCGCTGCGCCTCACCGCCGCCGCTCCTCCGCGCCCCTCGCCGTCGGGTGGCGATTACGAATAAGGCGTTCGCCCTGCGGTGTTTCGCAGGGAGGTCTATCGAACGGGGTCACGCGTCAGCGCGACCGGTCGTGCGTTCGACCCACATCAGATCGTGTAAGCTAAGTTCGCGTCCGTCCTCGGCGAGGACGCGGATCGGGCGGACCGGCTTTCCGTCGCGCTGATCGGCGAGCAGGACATCCTGCGTGCCGTGACCCCAATCTTCCCCCCATTGGCGCAGCGCGAGCACCACCGGGAGCAGCGCCTTGCCCTTGTCGCTCAACGCATAGACGACCTTGCGGCCATCGATCGGATCGGCGCTGCGATCAAGGATTCCGCCCTCGACCATTCGCGCCAGACGATTCGACAGGATGTTGCGTGCAATCCCGAGTCCCGCCTGAAATTGTTCGAAGTGCTGAAGCCCGTTCAGCGCGCCGCGCAGGATCAAAAACGCCCATTTTTCGCCGATCAATTCGATTGCCTGCGGCAGGGGACATCGCAGCGCGGCGGCGCGAAAGGCATCGAGATCGGTGCGGGACATGTTCACGGACCCGATCCTGACACAGGCGAAGGCAAAATAACAGTTGCTTATTAAAACTGAACAGCGCAGATCGGTTGCGTTATGAAACTCAAATCTGGAGTCGCATCATGATCATTCGTTTCGCTTGCATTGTGTCCGCCGCCGTCCTCCTCCCCACGGCCGCTGCCGCCGCGACCTATTCGGCCAAGCCGGTCGTCCCGGTCGCCGCCAAACGCATCATCCAGCGCGACATCATCTGGTCGTGCGGCCCCGCGGCATGCCAAGGCATGACCGAATACGGCCGCCCCACCGTGCTTTGCCAGGCGCTTGCGCAGCAGGCGGGCGCAATCGAACATTTCATAGTCGACGGCCGGGCGCTGTCGAACGCCGACCTCGACACGTGCAATCGCGCGGCGCACGGCGCCCGCCCTGCCGCCGTGGCGCGCAACTGATCCAGATCGACAAAATATTGCGCCGCTCTAATCGGGCGCATGACCTGAGCCGGCCTTGTTCGCGGGGTCGGTTCTTTTTGCACTTGCGAACAATACCGCAAAGGCCACAGTGGCGTTGTGCTGAGGCAATATGAACTCGTTGAAAAGGTGCGCGCCTATGATCCCGACGCGGACGAAGGCTTGATCAACCGCGCCTATGTGTTTTCGATGAAGGCGCATGGCGCACAGGTCCGTGCATCGGGGGACCCCTATTTCAGCCATCCGATCGAAGTCGCGGGAATCCTCACCGACCTCAAGCTCGATGCCGAGACGATCGTCACCGCGATCCTGCATGACACGATCGAAGACACCGTTGCGACTCCGGAGCAGATCGAGAAATTGTTCGGCGCCAATGTCGCCCGGCTGGTCGATGGGGTGACCAAGCTGAGCAAGATCGAAGCCCAGTCCGAAAACGAGCGCGCCGCGGAGAACCTGCGCAAGTTCCTGCTCGCGCTGTCGGACGACATCCGCGTGCTGATGGTCAAGCTCGCCGATCGGCTGCACAACATGCGCACGCTCCACTTCGTGCCCGACGAGGCCAAGCGGCGTCGGATTGCCAAGGAGACGATGGATATTTATGCCCCGCTCGCCGAGCGGATCGGCATGTATGAAATCATGAACGAGATGCAGGGGCTGGCGTTCAAGCAGCTCGAGCCCGACGCTTATGCTTCGATCACGCGGCGGCTCGAGCAATTGCACGAAGCGGGAGGCGATCTCGTCAGCCGCATCGGCCTCGGGCTTCAGCTGCACCTCGCCGACCATGACCTCGATGCCCATGTCACGGGGCGCGAAAAGCATCCCTTTTCGATCTGGAAGAAGATGGCCGAGCGCCACATCAGTTTCGAACAATTGTCCGACGTGATGGCGTTCCGGGTGATCGTCGATACGACCGACGATTGCTATCGCGCGCTTGGGCTGATCCACCAGCGCTGGCCGATGGTTCCGGGGCGCTACAAGGATTATGTCTCGACCCCCAAGCGCAACGGCTATCGTTCGCTCCACACATCGGTGATCCACGATTCGAAGACGCGGATCGAAATCCAGATCCGCGACAAGGCGATGCACGCCCAGGCCGAGCGCGGACTCGCGGCGCATTGGGCCTATAAGGACGGCAAGCCGGTCGACACGATCAAGGTGCCGTGGATCGACGATCTGGTCGAGATCATCGACCATGCCGACAGCCCGGAGGAGCTGCTCGAGCATACGCGGATGGCGATGTATCAGGATCGCATCTTCGCCTTCACGCCCAAGGGGGAGCTGATCCAGTTGCCCAAGGGCGCGACCCCGGTCGATTTCGCTTATGCCGTCCACACCGCGCTTGGCGACCAGACGGTGGGCGCCAAGGTGAACAGCCGCGTGGTGCCGCTTCGCACACTGCTGGAAAATGGCGACCAGGTCGAAATCCTCGCTTCGAAGGCGCAGCATCCCCAGCCGTCATGGCTGCGGTTCGTCACCACCGGCAAGGCGCGCGCCGGGATTCGCCGCTTCGTTCGCCACAAGGAACGCGACGAAACGATCGAGTTGGGTCGCAAGATTTACGACGAGATCGTCGCGCGCCTGCCGGCGCCCCTCGGGGCTGAAGCGCTCAAGCGTGCGATCAAGTCGCTCAAGGTAGAAGACGCCGACACGCTGATGATTCGCATTGCGCGGCGCACCGTGTCCGACGTCGAGTTGATGGAAGCGCTGATGCCGGGGTCGGCCGGGGGCGACGTCGCCCCGCGCCCACTTGGTCAGCGTACCGCGATTTCCATCAAGGGACTGACCCCCGGGGTGGCCTATGATCTGGCGACCTGCTGCCATCCCATTCCCGGCGACCGCATCGTCGGCCTGCGGCGCGAGGACGAAGGGATTGAGGTCCATGTCATCGGCTGCGACAAGCTTGCCAGCGGAGTCGATGCCGACTGGCTCGACCTGGCGTGGGGCGATGGATCCGATGGCGGCACCGCGCGGCTGACGGTGATCCTGCACGATATTGCCGGCGCTCTTGGCGAAATGGCGGGAATCATGGGGGCCAAGGGCGCGAATATCGTCAATCTGGGGCTCGCCCACCGCGACGGCAGCTTTCACACGTTCAACGTCGACGTCGAGGTCCACGACCTGGCGCATCTCCACAGCCTGACCGCTGCGCTGCGGAGTGCGGACGGAGTAAGCCAAGTCGAACGGGTCTAACTATTCCTCCCCAAGCCTTCGCCTGGGGAGGAATCACTAGCCTCCCCGCGGCGGTGGTTTCCTGATGGCGTCGGCGCCGCCCGCGGCGAGCACTGCCAGCGTCACCAGGTCCGAGGTGCTGGCGGTCATCGGAGCGATCTGAATCGGAAGCGCCATCCCCAGCAGATAGGGTCCGAGCACGCTTTCGCCGCCGAGCGATTTCACCAGCTTCGACGAGATATTCGCGGACTGAAGCCCGGGCAATATCAAGATGTTTGCGGCGCCGGTGAGCCGGCTGAACGGGTAATATTTGCGCTGCATGTCGTGGTTGAGTGCGACGTCGGGGCCCATTTCGCCTTCATATTCGAAATCGGTCTGGAGCGTGTCGAGCAGTCGCACCGCGTCGCGCAATTCTTCGATGTGGCGTCCGGGCGGATTGCCGAACGTGGTGTAGGACACGAACGCGACTCGCGGTTCCTGCCCCATGCGCCGCCCGAACGCCGCCGAGCGGATGGCGATTGCTGCGAATTGTTCGGCGGTCGGGCGCTCGGTCACCGAAGTATCGGCGATGAGCACGGTCTGGGTGCGCGATGCGATGATGTTGATTCCGAACGGGACCGGACCATCTTCCTCGTCGATCACTCGCCGCACTTGGCGCAGCGACTGGCTGAAGGGGCGCGTGGTCCCGGTGATCATCGCATCGCCTTCGCCCAGCGCGAGCATCGCGGCGGCAAAGGTATTGCGATCCTGATTGACCATCCGCTCGATCCCCCGGCGAAGCAGCCCGTGGCGCTGATGCTTGGCATAGATATAATCGACCGCGCGCCCGACCAGCGGTGAATTGCGGCTGTTGAGCACTTCATAGCTATGCGGATCGTCGACCCCCAGCTCGGCGAGCCGATCAAAGACGTCGTCGCGTCCGACCAGCACCGGGGTGCCATAGCCACCTTCCTTGAAGGCGATTGCGGCGCGCAGCACATTGGGTTCCTCGCCCTCGGCGAACAACACGCGCTTGGGGTTCGATCGCGCGGCCTCATAGGCCAGGCTGAGCACCGACGCGGTCGGATTCAGGCGGCCGCGCAATATCTGCCGATAGGCGCGCATGTCGGAGATCGGTTTCTGCGCCAGGCCCGAATCCATCGCCGCCTGCGCCACCGCGCACGGCACAATCTCGATCAGGCGCGGGTCGAACGGCGCCGGGATGATGTAATCGGGGCCAAAGTTGTAGTTCACTCCGCCATAGGCCGCGGCGACTTCCTCGGGCACCGCTTCTCGCGCCAAGGCGGCCAGCGCCTGCGCGGCGGCGATCTTCATTTCGTCGTTGATCCCCGTCGCACGAACATCGAGCGCCCCGCGAAAGATGAATGGGAAGCCCAGCACGTTATTGACTTGGTTGGGATAGTCCGAGCGCCCTGTGGCGACGATCGCGTCGGGCCGCGCCGCCTTGGCTTCGGGCGGGGTGATTTCGGGGTCGGGATTGGCCATGGCGAAGATGATCGGGCTGGGCGCCATGTCGATCACCATGTCGGGCTTGAGCGCGCCCGCGGCGCTGAGGCCGAGGAACACATCGGCCCCGACCAGCGCTTCCTTGAGCGTGCGGCGGTCGGTTTCGACGGCATGAGCCGATTTCCACTGGTCGAGGTCGTCGCGCTCCTTGTGGATCACGCCTTTGCGGTCGCACATGATGACGTGGTCGCCGCGCACCCCCATCGCCTTGATCAATTCGGTGCAGGCGATCGCGGCGGCGCCGGCGCCATTGACCACGACCCTGATGTCCTTGAATTCGCGCCCCGTCAGGTGGCAGGCGTTGATCAGTCCCGCGGCAGTGATGATCGCGGTGCCATGCTGATCATCATGGAATACCGGGATGTTCATCCGCGCGCGCAAGGTCTGCTCGATGATGAAGCATTCGGGCGCCTTGATGTCCTCCAAATTGATCCCGCCGAAGCTCGGCTCCATCAATTCGACCGCGTCGATGAAGCGATCGACATCCTCGGTGGCAAGCTCGATATCGATCGAATCGACATCGGCGAAGCGCTTGAACAGCACCGCTTTGCCTTCCATCACCGGCTTCGACGCCAGCGCGCCGAGGTTGCCGAGCCCGAGGATCGCGGTGCCGTTGGAGATCACCGCGACGATGTTGCCTTTGGCGGTGAGGTCGTAGGCCTTGCCCGGGTCGTCAGCGATGGCAAGCACCGGCACCGCGACGCCGGGGGAATAAGCGAGGCTCAAGTCGCGCTGCGTCGCCATCGGCTTGGAGGCGATGATCTCAATCTTGCCGGGGCGCCCGCGGCTGTGGAAATCAAGCGCTTCGGCTTCGGTAAACTTGACGTTGCTGTCGCTCATGCTGTCTCCTCGTCCGCGGTTGCCTTAGCCGCTTTTGCGCCCTTACGTCACCCTCGCATGGTCGGCGCTTTGCGGTTAGATATCGCCGCAATGGCCCGCGACGAAGCCCCACCGCCAACCCCGATGATGGCACAATATCACCGCCTCAAGGCCGAGGCGGGGGACGCCTTGCTGTTTTACCGCATGGGCGACTTCTTCGAACTGTTCTTCGACGACGCGAAGGCGGCGGCGGCGACGCTCGACATCGCCCTGACCAGTCGCGGCTCGGACGGCGGCGCGCCGATCGCGATGTGCGGGGTCCCGGTCCATTCGGCCGACGCCTATCTCGCGCGCCTGATCCGCGCCGGGCACCGCGTCGCCATCGCCGAACAGATTGAAAGCCCGGCCGAGGCGCGCAAGGCGCGCGGATCGAAGGCGCTTGTCGATCGCGCCATCGTCCGGCTGGTCACTCCGGGCACGCTGACCGAGGATGTTTTGCTCGAAGCCGGGGCGGCCAACTGGCTCGCCGCGGTGGCACGCGCCGGTGACGAATGGGGCATCGCCGCGGCCGACATCTCGACTGGGCGGTTCGAACTGGTCGCTTGTGGTCCGGGCGAAATGAAGTCCGAGTTGGCGCGGCTCGCCCCTGCTGAGATCATCGCCTCCGCCAAAGTGCCCGGAATAGCCACCACGCGCGGCATCAGCGGGTTTGAAAGCATGGTCGGCGAGCGCGCCTTGCTCGCCCGGTTCGGGGTCGCGACGCTCGACGGATTCGGCTCGCCGGGTCGGGCCGAGCTGGCCGCGGCAGGCGGATTGCTCGCGTACCTCGATTCGACCCAGAAACAGGCCGCGGCGTTCCTTTCCGCTCCGCGCCGAATCGCGCGCGGTGCGGCGATGGCGATCGACCCGGCGACCCGCGACAGCCTTGAGCTGTGCCGCACCCAGTCCGGGAGCATCGCCGGCAGCCTGCTCGGCGCGATCGATCGCTGCGTCACTGCGCCTGGACGGCGAATGCTTGCCGCCGACCTGTCGGCGCCCCTGACCGAACGGCGCGCGATCGAGTCACGCCTCGCGCTGGTCCAATGGTTGCACGACGATCCGCTGCGCCGCGAACGGGTGCGCGCGGCATTAAAGACGCTGCCCGACCTTGGCCGAGCCTTGGCGCGGTTGGTGGCAGGACGCGGCACCCCGCGTGACCTCGCCAGCTTGCGCGACGGCTTGCTCGCCAGCGCCGCGCTTCAAGTCGAACTCGCTTGCGCGGCGCCGTGCCCCGATCTGCTCGCAAGCTTGCTTCCCGCGCTGGGTGGGCACGCCACGCTGACCGACGAATTGGGGCTGGCCCTAGTCGCGTCGCCTGCGCTCGACGCGGCCAAGGGCGGCTATATCGCGCCAGGCTTCGACGCCGCGCTCGACGCGCTCCGCGACGCCTCAAGCGACGGGCGGCGCGCGATTGCCGCGCTCGAGGCGCGCTACCGTGAGGCGACCGGGGTGGCGGCGTTGAAGATCCGTCACAATGCCGTGCTTGGTTATCATGTCGAAGTCGCCGCGCGTCACGCCGACCGCCTGATGGCGCCCGACAGCGGCTTCACTCACCGCCAGACTCTCGCTGGCGTCGTGCGCTTCAATTCGCCCGACCTCCATGCCGAGGCGAGCCGCGTGGTCGAGGCCGGGGCGCATGCGCTCGCCGCCGAAGCCGCGCATTTCGAAGCTCTGACCGAGCGCGCCGTCGCTTATGCCCCGCGGATCGCCACCACCGCCGACGCGATCGCCCGGATCGATGTCGCCGCGAGCCACGCCCAGCGCGCCGCCGAAGGCCAATGGTGCCTCCCCAGCCTGGTCGATCATCCCTGCATCGAGCTCGACGCCGCGCGGCACCCGGTGGTCGAGGACGCGCTTCATCAGGCGGGCGAGCGGTTTGTCGCCAACGATCTGTCGCTCGGCGCCGCCGACCGGCTGTGGCTGATCACCGGGCCCAACATGGGCGGAAAGTCGACCTTCCTGCGCCAGGCCGCGATCGCCGCAGTGCTCGCCCAGGCGGGAAGCTATGTCCCCGCCGCGCGCGCCACCATCGGCATCGTCGATCGCTTGTTCAGCCGCGTCGGGGCGGCCGACAACCTCGCCCGCGGGCGATCGACCTTCATGGTCGAAATGGTCGAGACCGCCGCCATCCTGGCGTCGGCGACCCCGCACAGCCTCGTCATCCTCGACGAGATCGGGCGCGGCACTTCGACCTATGACGGGCTTGCCATCGCCTGGGCGGTGGTCGAGGCGATGCACGACACGATCCGCTGCCGGACCTTGTTCGCGACCCATTATCACGAGCTGACCCGGCTCGCCGGCCGCCTCGACAGCCTTTCGCTCCACCACGTCCGCGCGCGCGAATATAAGGGCGACCTGATCCTGCTCCACGAAGTCGCCCCCGGCCCCGCCGACCGCAGCTATGGCATCGCCGTCGCCAAGCTCGCCGGGGTGCCGCGCAACGTTCTGGCACGCGCCAAGTCGGTCCTCGCGCGGCTCGAGGCGGGGCGCGACGCGACCGGTGGGATCGCCGCCGGGCTCGACGACCTGCCCTTGTTTGCCGCCACGGCGAATGCGCCCGACCCGCCGCGCGACCCGCTGGCCGACGCACTCGGCGCGATCAATCCCGACACCCTGACCCCGCGCGACGCGCTCGAAGCGCTCTATGCGCTCAAGCGCCTGGCGAGCGAACGCTGATGCCCGTCCCGCGGTTCGACCTCATCGCCGACCGCCGCGCGATCATCGATCGTCGCGCGCTGGCCGATTTGCTGGCGGCGCTGCCCGCCGACCATTTGCTCCCCGCCGCCACCGTCTTGCTCCGCGATGCCCTCGCGGCGGGTCGCGACGAGGTTGCGCGGCGGCTCGAGGCAGCGCCGAGCCGCGGGCGCAGCGCGGCGGCGGCGACCGCCTTCCTCCACGATCAGTTGCTGCGCCTCGCCTTCGACCTCGTCACCACCCGACTGTATCCCAACCCCAATCCGACCGCGAGCGAGCGCATCGCTTTGGTCGGGCTGGGCGGCACCGGGCGCGGCGAGATGGCGCCGTACAGCGACGTCGACCTGATGCTGCTGGTCAGCGACCGCCGCGCGCCGTGGTGCGAGCAAGTGGCCGAGGCCCTGCTCTATCTGTTGTGGGACCTGAAGCTCAAGATCGGGCAGTCGCTGCGCACGCTCGACGAACTGGTCAGCCTGACGCGGAGCGACATGACGATCCGCACCGCCATGCTCGAAGCGCGCTGGATCTGGGGCGACGAAGCCCTCGCCGCGACCGCCATAGCGCGCTTCCGAGCCGAGGTCGTCAGCGGCAGCGCGCGCGACTATGTCACCGCCAAGCTCGCCGAGCGCGACGAGCGCCACCGCAAGATGGGCGACAGCCGCTACGTCGTCGAACCCAACGTCAAGGACGGCAAGGGCGGCCTGCGCGACCTCCACACGCTCTACTGGATCGGGCAATATGCGTTCGGCGTCGAGCGACCCGCCGATTTGGTCGACAAGGGCCTGTTCACCGCCGCCGAATTCCGCCGCTTCGAACGCGCCGAGCGCTTCTTCTGGGCGGTGCGGTGCCACCTCCACATCGCCGCCGGCCGCTCAGAAGAGCGCCTCGGGTTCGACATGCAGCGGACAATTTCGGCGGCGATGCGCTACGCCGACCGCCCGGGCAAGTCGGCGGTCGAACGCTTCATGCAATTCTACTTCCTCAACGCCAAGGTGGTTGGCGACCTGACCGGGCTATTTCTTGCCCAACTCGACGAGCAGCTTGCCGCCAAGAACCGACGCTTCACCATGCCTTGGTCCCGCCGGCGTCCCGGCCGGCTCGACGGCTTCGCGCTCGATCGCGGTCGCCTCGCGATCCCGCGCGACAGCTGGTTCGTCGAACGGCCGGCGCGGCTGATCGAGCTCTTCGCACTCGCCGCGCGCGACGACCTCGAGATTCATCCCGCGGCGATGCGGGCGGCGGCGCGAGACGCGCGGCGGGTCGATACGGTCCGCGACGATCCCGCCGCCAACGCCTTTTTCCTCGACGTGCTGACCAACCGCGAACGTCCCGACATCGTCCTGCGCTGGATGAACGAGGCCGGGGTGTTCGGGCGCTTCGTCCCCGACTTCGGCCGCGTCGTGGCGCAGATGCAGTTCGACATGTACCATCATTACACCGTCGACGAGCACAGCATCCGCGCGATTGGGTTGACCGCGGCGATCGAGCGCGGCGAGCTTGCCGACGATCATCCGCTCGCGACGGCCTTGTTCAAGCAGATCGCCTCGCGACGGCTGCTGTACGTCGCGGTGCTGCTTCACGATATCGCCAAGGGGCGCGGCGGCGATCATAGCGTTCTCGGCGCCGAGGTCGCGCTTGCGCTGGGTCCTCGCTTCGGGCTCGACGCCGGCGAGACCGAGACGGTCGCGTGGCTTGTCGAATATCATTTGCTGATGTCCAACACCGCCTTCCGCCGCGACCTCGCCGATCCCAAGACGATCGACGATTTCGTCCGCGCGGTGCAAAGTCCGGAGCGATTGCGATTGCTTCTGATGCTGACGGTGGTCGATATTCGTGCGGTCGGTCCAGGGACCTGGACCGAGTGGAAGCGGCAGTTGCTTCGCGCCTTGTTCGATGCAGCCGAGGAGCGCCTGCGGCTCGGCCACAAACAGCGCGGCCGGTCGGCCCAAATTGCCGATCGCCATGCCGCGCTCGCCGCGAAACTCGGCTGGACGAAGGCCGCGGCACGGGCCCAGGCGCGGCGGCTGCCCGACAGCTATTGGCTCGCCGAGCCCGCCGAATGGCAGCTCGCCAATGCGCGCCAGATCGCCATTGCCGAAGCGCGCATCGGCCCTGCGATCGCCTCAGTCCACGCCGAGCCCGACCCGGCCTCGGGCGCAACCCGGCTATCGGTATTCGCGCCCGACGCGCCGGGCCTATTCTATCGCATCGCCGCCGGTCTCGCCGCGGGCGGAGCGTCGGTCGTCGATGCACGAATTCACACGACCAATGACGGGATGGCGCTCGACAATCTGCTCGTCACCGATGCGCGCGGGCAGGCCTTTGGCGATAGCCGTCATCGCGCGCGGCTGGTCAAGGCGGTGCTCGCCGCGCTTGAGCGTGATGTGCCGCCGCCGGCCCCGGCACTTCCCTTGTCGAGCCGCGAGCAGGTCTTTGCCGTCGCGCCTTCGGTGATGATTGCCGAACAGGCCTCAACCCGCACGACGGTGATCGAGGTCAATGCCCGCGATCGCCCCGGACTCGTGGCGCGGCTCGCTCATGCGATCCATGCCGGCGGTCATGTGCTCCACTCGGCGCATATCGCGACCTATGGAGAGCGGGCGGTCGACGTGTTCTACGTCGCCGGGTCGAATGGCCGCAAGCTTGATCGCGCCGCGATCGAAACGCTGCGCATCGACCTTGCAGCCGCGCTCTCGGACTGAGGAGAGGGCAAGGAAAAAGGGCCCCGCGCGACGGCGGAGCCCTCGTTTCTGGATGCCGCGGCCGACGCTAGCCGCGTTCGGGGACGGGAGCCGGGATCGGCTCCGGCGGCGGTGCGATGACCGGGCACGCGGCTTCGACCGCAATCACGCTGCCGTCGGCGCAAGTCTGGGTCGGGGCCGGGAGCGGCGCCGGGGGCGCGACATATTCGACCGGAGCAGCACGCGGCGCCGAGAAGCGACCGCGCAGCGTCAGGCCATAGGTTCGCGGCTCGGCGATATAGGCCGAGAAGATCTGCCGCCCACCCGGAAACTGCGGATCGGTGAAGGGCGCGCCGGCGGCGCCTTCCTGGAACGGCGAGTTGAATGCGACCTGCGCGTAATTCTTCTTGAGCAGGTTCTGCGCCCACAATTCGATGCCCCACGCCTCGTCGGGACCGCGCAGCCCGATGCGGGCATTGATCACGGTGTAGGCCGACTGACCCTTCTGCGGGAACAGGTCGGAGCCGGTGTTATATTTTGAGGTATAGCGGCCATCGACGTAGAACAGCGCCGACAGGCCGCTCGATCCGATCTGAGGGGTGAAGGCGATCCCTCCGGTGGCGACCAGAGCCGGGGCGTTCGACAAGCGCCGGCCGGGCAATTTGCGAAGCGCCTGGTTGAGCGGCGCGCCGCTGTCGTTGCCGACGAGGTCGCTGCGATAACTGGTCTTCGACGCGGTCAGCCCGGCATTGACGCGCAGGTCGCGCATCAGGCGGTACGAGGCTTCGATTTCGAGGCCCTGCGAGCGAACGCCATAGCCCACGTTGTCCTTTGAGCACGCCCCGCTCGCGGTGGCCGTGGCACTGTAATTGGGGGCCGTCGCAAACTTCGACTGATCCTCATCAGTGCCGCCCAGATCATCGGTGCATCCGTTGACGTTCTGGACGATGAACACGGTACCATCGAACGTGTTGAGCTGGAAATTCTTGAACTGCTGACGGAATAGCGAGACGTTCAAGGTCAGGCCACCCGCCGAATATTTCGACCCGAGTTCGAACGCGTCGACGATTTCCGGATCGAACTGCAGCCCGGGCGCCAGCGCCTGCGCCCCGCCCGCTGCCGCAAACGGCAGGATCGGCGACTTGAGCGCCGACTTGTCGAGGTTGAACCCGCCCGCCTTATAGCCGCGCGAATAGCTCGCGTAGAGCAACAGGTCATCGACCGGCTTGTACGACAGGACGCCAGTCCCGGTCAGCCGGTGCTCGCTGCGCTTGCCATCGATCTTGACGCCATTAAGTTCGGAGGTGGTGTTGCCCTGGCAGCTAAGCCCGATGATCCCGCCGGCTACGGCAGCAAGCGCCGCATTGCCGAGGAACGGCACGAGCGCCGCTTGATTCTGGACGCAGGCGACGTTGTCGTTGCCGAAGGTCGCGTCGAGTTTCTTGCGCTCATTGGTGTAGCGCAACCCGACCGTGACATCGAACCGGTCGGTGACGTGGAAAATGTTGTGCGTGAAGACCGCGAAGTTGCGGCTGTTCTGATTGTAGATATCGCCCGTACTGCCCTTGTCACTGATCGCGCCGAGGCGGTCGATCGCGGCGAGGATGGTCGGACCGGCGGCACCGAATGCGCCCGACACGGTCGGTCGTGCCAGCGGGTTGATGCAGCTTGGCGATGTCGCGCTGGCCGCCCCCGCCAGAGCGGTCCCGGTGATCAGCCGGCACGCCGCGAACTGACCATATTGGCTGCCGAAGCGCAGCGTGTCCTTGAGCTGCAAATCTTCGTTGGCGTAAAAGCCGCCGACCAGCCAATCGAGCTTCTTGTCGAACGCCGACCCTTGCAGGCGCAATTCCTGACTGAAGGTGCGGAAGCGGCGGTAGCTGCTGTCGTCGTTGGGACGATAGAGGATATCGACCGTGCTATAGTCGAAGTCGCCGCCCTGCGACGCCTTGTAGCCGCGGTAGGCGGTGATCGATGTCAGCTTGGCCCCGCCGAGATCATAGTCGGCCTGGAGCGAAATTCCGCTGTCCCGGGTCTTTCCGTCATAGCCGCGGCCGCGCGACACCGAAACATCGCGGCTGTACGGGTCCTGAAAAGCGTTGAGGTTCTGGCCGAGGTCGCGCAGCACGCGGACGATATTGTTCTGCGCCGGATCGTTCAGACCACCGACGTTCGAGTTGATGTCGTTATTGACATAGACCGCCGCGCAGCACCGCTCGTTGCGCTTCGAATAATCGGCGATCAGGCGAACGCTGAGTTGGTTGTCGGGCTGATACAGCAATTGGCCGCGCGTGAAGATGCGCTTGCGATTGTTGAGGTCGATGCCGTTGTTGATATCTTCGAGAAAGCCGTCGCGCTTGACCCCGACCGCGTCGATGCGGAACGCCAGCGTATCCGACAAGGGGCCGGTCAGCCCCAGCGCCAGTCGACGCAGATTATAGTTGCCGATCGTCGCTTCGCCATAGCCGCCAAGCGTGAACGAGGGTTTTTTCGAAATGATGTTGATCAAGCCGGCCGAGGCGTTGCGCCCGAACAGGGTGCCCTGAGGGCCTCGCAGGACTTCGATCCGCTCGATCTCGCCCAGTTCATTGAGCCCGATGCCCGAGCGTGAGCGATAGACACCATCGATGAACACCGCGACCGAGCTTTCGAGCCCGGGGTTGTCCCCGACAGTCCCGATTCCGCGGACCCTGGCTGAACCGTTGGCCTCGCTTCCGGTCGAGGACACGAGCAGCGACGGCGCCAGTTGATTGAGCGCGCGGATATCGCTTGCGCCGCTATTCTTCATCGTCTCGGCGCCAATCGCGGTGACCGCGATCGGAACGTCCTGGAGAACCTGGACGCGGCCCTGGGCGGTGACGACGATTTCAGGCTCTTCGGTCGAGGTTACGACCGCGGCGGTCGGCTTGTTCTGCGACACCGCGCCGGCCGCGGCGCTGGTAGCGTCGGTCGGGGGGACCTGCGTCCCGCTGGCATCAGCCTGTTGCGCGAACGCCGGAGTGGAGAGAGCGAAGAGACCAGCCGAAAGCAGCCAGACGGACTTGTGCATGATGATTCTCCCCAGCAGAATTTATGTTCTGTTATGGGGGGAATTAATCACATGCAGCCCAAACGGGGAAGCGAATGAGCCGATTTGCGGAGGCGAAAAGCAGCGCTTGAGACCAAAATGTCACATGCTGCGCTGCAATAAATACGGGCGGCAAATTCCGTAAGGGAAACTGCCGCCCGTTCGAACCTTTTTGGTTGCCGGTTATTTCGGCGCGATGACCATCAGCATCTGTCGGCCTTCCATACGCGGGTGCTGCTCGATCTTGGCCACCGCCGACGTGCCTTCCGCGACACGCTGAAGCACCGCCATGCCGAGCTGATTGTGCGCCATTTCACGCCCGCGGAAGCGCAGCGTCAGCTTGACCTTATCGCCCTCCTCGAGGAATTCGAACACCTTGCGCATTTTCACGTCATAATCATGATCGTCGATGTTCGGACGCATCTTGATTTCCTTGATCTCTTGCGTCTTCTGGCGCTTGCGCTGCTCGTTGGCCTTTTTCTGCGCTTCATATTTGAAGCGGCCGATGTCGAGGAACTTGGCGACGGGCGGATCGGCACCGGGGCTGATCTCGACCAGGTCGAGACCGACCCCGGCGGCCTGCTCGATCGCCTCCTTGGTATACATTACGCCAAGGTTTTCGCCATTTTCGTCGATCACGCGCACCTTTGGCACGTTGATGAACTGATTATAGCGGGGGCCGGACAGAACCGGCGGGGACATCGAACGGCGTGGGGGCGGTGGTATAACGTAGTCTCCAAGAATCGTTGGTTGTGACGCGCGAAGTAGGCGCTTCACGGTGAATTGAAAAGGCCGCCAACGAAGCATCGTGCCATTCTCGCCGCCATTGTGGCAAGGTGGCTTCACCTAAGCCACCAGCGAAGCAGCCACGCCACGACCCCCAGGCTGGCCACCGATCCTGCCCAGATCGCGATCAGCCACGCCACCCGCACCCACCATCGCGGGTCGGGCACACGTTCCAGGGCGGGCTTAATGATAGCCGTGGACCCCGACCTTGCCGCGAAACACCCAATAGGCCCAGCCGGTGTAGCCAAGGATGACCGGCATGATGATCGCGGTCCCGACCAGCATGAAGACTTGGCTCCGCTCGGGCGCCGCGGCATCCCAGATGGTGACCCCTGGCGGGACGATGAGGGGCCACATGCTGACCCCCAGCCCGACCATGCCGAGCGCGAACAGCGCAAGCGTGATCAGGAACGGAGCGTAGCGGCGGCGTTTGGAGAGGCTGGCGAACAGGGCGAAGAACAGACCCGCAGTGATGATCGGGACGAGGCCGGCGAACAGGAGGGTCGGCATGGTGAACCAGCGGCGCCAATATTGCCCTTCGAGCAACGGCGTGGCGAGGCTCACCGCGATCATCATCGCGAGCATGGCGAAGGCGGCGAGCCGCGCGAGGCGATAGGCGTGATCTTCGGCGCGGCCCTCGACCTTGATCGCAAGGAAGGTCGCGCCGAGCAGGGCGTAGCCGACCACGGTCCCGGCGCCGGTCAAGAGCGTGAAGGGAGTGAGCCAGTCGAGCCACCCGCCGGCATAGGAGCGCCCGCTGATCCGGATACCCTGCAGCAGCGCGCCGAGGATCATCCCCTGGGTCATCGCGGCGGTGAACGATCCGGTGGTGACGGCGATATCCCAGAACCGTTGGTGGCGCGGGTCGCGCCAGCGAAATTCAAAGGCCACCCCGCGAAACACCAGCCCGAGCAGCATCGCGATGATCAATGGATACGTCGCCGGCAGGATCAGCGCGTAGGCCAGGGGAAAGGCCGCGAGCAGCCCGCCGCCGCCGAGCACCAGCCATGTCTCATTGCCGTCCCACACCGGGGCAATGGCGTTCATCGCCTGATCGCGCTCATCGCCGCGCGCGAACATCGGAAAGAGGATGCCGATGCCAAGGTCGAACCCGTCCATCACGACGTACATGAATACCGCAAAGGCGATGATGAACGCCCAGACCGTGGTGAGATCGACATTGACATGCATGATCAGTCTTTCCCCTTGGGCAGCGGCGCACCAGGCCCCGGGTTCTGGGTCGGCCCCGGGGTGATCCCGGCGCTGCGCAGCGGCGGCTCATCCTCGATCGCCAGTCCTTGCTCGCCAGCGTGGGGCGGCTCGGCCATCAATTTCAGAATGTACCACGTGCCGATCCCGAACACCGTGAAATAGACGATCACGAAGGCGAGCAGCGACGCCGCGATCGCCGGCGCTGCAAGCGGGCTCGCGCTGTCGGCAGTCGTCAGCAATCCGTACACGGTGTACGGCTGGCGCCCGACCTCGGTCGTGACCCAGCCGGCGATCACCGCGACGAAGCCCGACGGCCCCATCACCAGCGCCGCGCGATGGAGCAAGGGCGCCTGGTACAAGCGACCACGCAACCGCGCGACAAGGCTCCACAGCCCCAGTCCGAGCATCGCGAATCCGATCCCGACCATGATCCGGAACGACCAGAAAATTATTCCGACCGGTGGCCGGCGGTCGCGCGGAATGGTATCGAGTCCATCGAGATGCTTATTGGCATCGTGCGCCAGGATCAGCGATCCGGCGCGGGGAATTTCGATGGCATGGTCCATCCGCTGTTCGCGCTCGTTGGGGATGCCAAACAAAATCAGCGGCGAGGGTCCGGGTTCGCTGCGGTAATGCCCTTCGAGCGCCATGATCTTGGCCGGCTGGTACTTCAGCGTGTTGAGCCCGTGCTGGTCGCCGGCGAGGATCTGCACCGGCGCGACCAGCGCCGCCATCCACATCGCCATCGAGAACATTTTTCGCGCATGGAGATTGCCCTTGTCCTTGAGCAGGTGCCACGCCCCGGCCGCGCCGACCACGAACGCCGTGGTCAGGTAGGCCGCGATGACGGTGTGGACGAGGCGATAAGGGAAGCTGGGGTTGAAGATGATCGCCAGCCAACTCGGCCCGGGCAAGAACCGCCCGTCGGGGGACATGACAAACCCCGTCGGGGTGTGCATCCAGCTGTTGACGCTGATGATCCAGAACGCGCTGATGAATGTCCCGAGCGCGACCATCAGGGTGGCGGCGAAGTGGAGCCCCTTGCCGACCTTTTTCATTCCGAACAGCATCACGCCGAGGAACCCGGCCTCGAGGAAGAAAGCGGTCAGCACTTCATAGGCCATGAGCGGCCCGATCACCCCCCCGGCCTTGTCCGAGAACACCGACCAGTTCGTGCCGAACTGATAGGACATGACGATTCCCGACACGACCCCCATCGCGAACGCCACCGCGAACACCTTAAGCCAGTAGCGGAACAGGTCGAGATAAAGCGTCTTGCCGGTCTTGAGCCACAGCCCCTCGAGCACCGCGAGATAGCTCGCCAGCCCGATCGAGAAACTGGGAAAGATGAAGTGAAAGCTGATCGTGAACGCGAATTGGGCGCGAGCGAGGATGAGCGCGGTGGGCAGGTGGTCCATGATCGCCCCCGCCCCGCGCTCAGGCGCGCAGGTCGGGGGGGATGGCTTCGTCGGTGATCATCGTCAGCGCATCGTCGAGGCGCATCACCTTTTGATGCTGGTCCGATCCGAGGCGGCGGATGGCGAGCGTGCCTTCCTCGGCCTCGCGCTTGCCGACCACGAGCAGCAACGGAACCTTGGCCAAGCTGTGCTCGCGAACCTTGTAGTTGATCTTCTCGTTGCGAAGGTCGGTCTCGGCACGGATCCCCGCTGCCTTGAGTTTCGCCACGACCTCGTTGGCGTAGTCGTCGGCATCGGAGACGATCGTCGCGACCACCGCCTGGACCGGCGACAGCCACAGCGGGAAACGCCCGGCATGGTGTTCGATGAGGATGCCGATGAAGCGCTCGAAGGTGCCGAGGATGGCGCGGTGCAGCATCACCGGGCGATGGCGCTCGCCGTCCTCGCCGACATAGCTCGCGTCCAATCGCTCGGGGAGCACGGTGTCGGTCTGGATGGTGCCGACCTGCCACGTCCGCCCGATCGCGTCGGTGAGGTGGAATTCGAGCTTGGGGGCGTAGAACGCACCCTCGCCGGGCAGTTCCTCCCACTGATACTCTTCCGTATCGCGTCCCGCCGCCTTGACCGCGTCGCGCAAGGATTGCTCGGACCAGTCCCACATTGCGTCACTGCCGAAGCGCTTGTCGGGGCGCAGCGCGAGCTTGATCGCATACGTATCGAAGCCGAGGTCCAGATACACGCTGTCGAGCAGGTCGCAGAACTGCTTGACCTCATCGATCAGCTGATCCTCGCGGCAGAAGATGTGCGCGTCGTCCTGCGTGAATTGACGCACGCGCATGATGCCGTGAAGCGCGCCATGCGGCTCGTTGCGGTGGCAGCAGCCGAATTCGGCCATGCGGATCGGCAGCTCGCGATAGCTGGTGATGCCCTGCTTGAAGATCAGCACGTGCGCCGGGCAATTCATCGGCTTGAGCGCCATCAGATCGCCGGTGCCGGCCAGAACCGGTGCCTCGTCGTCGACGTTGGGAATCTCGTCGGGGACGACGAACATGTTCTCGCGATATTTGCCCCAATGGCCCGATTTTTCCCACTGTCGCGCGTCCATCAGCTGCGGGGTCTTGACCTCGGCATAGCCCGCGGCGTCGAGCCGGCGGCGCATATAGGCCTCGAGCGCGCGCCACAGAATGAAGCCCTTGGGATGCCAGAACACGCTGCCATGCGCCTCGGCCTGAAGGTGGAACAAGTCCATGTCCTGGCCGATGCGGCGATGGTCGCGCTTGGCCGCTTCCTCGAGCCGCAGCAAATGCTCGGCGAGCTGCTTCTTGTTGAGCCAAGCCGTGCCGTAAATGCGGCTGAGCATCGGATTGGCCTGGTCGCCGCGCCAGTACGCCCCCGACACCCGCGTCAGCTTGAACGCCTGCGGATCGACCTTGCCCGTCGAGGCCAGATGCGGCCCGCGGCACAGGTCCATCCATTTGTCGTCGCCCGACCCCGAGCGATACATGGTGATGGCCTCGCCCTCGGGCAGGTCCATCACCCACTCGGCCTTGAAGCTCTCCCCGCCGCGCTCGAAAAAGGCGCGCACCTCTTCTCGCGTCCATTCCTCGCGGATCAGCGGCTCGTCGGCGGCGATGATGCGCCGCATCTCGGCCTCGATGGCAGGCAGGTCCTCCTCGGTGAACATGCCGCGCCCGGGGGCCGGGGCGAAGTCGTAGTAGAAGCCGTCGTCGGTCGCCGGGCCAAAGGTGATTTGCGTCCCCGGATACATTTTCTGCACCGCCTCGGCGAGGATATGCGCGAAATCGTGACGCACCAGCTCGAGCGCGTCCTTTTCGTCGCGCGCGGTGACCAGGGCGAGGCTCGAATCCCCCTCGAACGGCCGATTCAAGTCGCGCAATTCGCCATCTACGCGCGCCGCCAGCGCCGCCTTGGCCAGCCCCGGCCCGATCGCCGCCGCGACATCGGCCGGGGTCGAGCCCTCAGCCACTTCGCGCACCGAACCATCGGGAAGGGCGATCTTGAACATCTTCGACATGCCGCCGCCTCTAGCCGCCAAGCCCGCGCGCCTCAACCATCAAGGCGCAATGTAAAGCCCGCTTGACATTGTGCTTGTGCGAATGTAAACCAGCCTTGACTAAATAATAGGGAGACTTTCCATGCGCATGAATCCGTCCCAGAAGCGATATGTCCGGAGGGTGTTGGTTTCAATGACCTGCTATATCATCACGCTCTCGATCGCGCTGCACTACGTCGGCAAGGGCCATGCCACCGGCCCGTTGGCGTATTTCCTGGCCGTCCTGCCCGCGGTTTCGGTGATGGGCGTGTTTTGGGCGGTCGGTCGGCTGCTGGTCGAAGAGCAGGATGAATTCCAGCGCCTGCTGCTGGTCCGCCAGTCGCTCGTCGCGACCGCATTCGCTTTGTCGATTGCGACCGCATGGGGATTTCTCGAAGCGGTCGGGCTGGCCCCGCACGTCGACAGTTATTTCATCGCCATATTGTGGTTCGCCGGGCTGGGCGTGGGTAGTCTGGTCAACTGGCTGACGCTCGGCGCCAGCGGTGGCGACTGCCGATGAACAATCGCCTCAAAGTCCTTCGAGCCGAACGCGACTGGAGCCAGTCCGACCTCGCCGATCGCCTCGCTGTGTCGCGCCAGAGCGTCAATGCGATCGAAACCGGCAAGTACGACCCTTCGCTCCCGCTCGCGTTTCGCATCGCCGAATTGTTCGCACTTCCGATCGAAGCCATTTTCGTTTCCCCGACCAAAGGATAAGCCAATGAAACCCTTGCTGCTCGCCACCGCCGCCATGCTCGCTCCCATGCTCCTAGCCGCCCCGGCCACCGCCAGGCCGCCGCTCGCCGCGGCGACCCCGAGCGAGATTCGGATGGACCATATTTCTGTTGTCACCCTGGGATCGGCCACGGCAACCGGCGCGTCGATCATGCTCATTCCCGGCCTGTCCAGCCCCCGCGCCGTGTGGGACGGAGTTGCGGCCGGACTGGCGCGCAATCATCGCGTCTACCTTGTCCAGATCAACGGTTTCGGCGGCGATTCGCCAGGCGCCAACCTCGGGCCCGGACTGCTCGACGGCATCGTGTCCGATCTTCATTCCTTTCTCGCCAGCCGCCGAACGAAGCCGGTGCGGCTGGTCGGCCATTCGATGGGCGGGCTGATCGGGATGATGGTCGCGCGTGATCATCCAACCGACCTGTCGAAACTGATGATCGTCGATTCCTTGCCCTATTTCGCGGTGCTGATGGCGCGCGGCGGGACGGTGCCCGACGCCGCCGCGGTAAGGCCGGTCGCGGCGCAGATGCGCGACCGCGTCGCGGCTCGGTTCGGCACGCCGATCGACCCTGCCGCCACCGCAATCGACGTCGATGCGCTCGCGCTCAAGCCGGCCAGCAGGGTCAAGATGCGCGCCTGGGCCGCCGCCGCCGATCCGCGCGTTACGGGACAAGCGCTGTACGAGGACCTTACGACCGACCTGCGCCCCACGTTGGCGACGATCGCGACCCCGATCACTGTCGTCTATCCGTGGAGCGACGGGGCGTT
>CAXSCF010000002.1:65509-88434 GCA_964235815.1 uncultured Sphingomicrobium sp. | reverse complement strand
CGACGCTGAGCAACCGCTACATCGCCGACCGCTTCCTGCCCGACAAGGCGATCGACCTGATGGACGAGGCCGCGTCGCGGCTGCGCATGGAGGTCGAAAGCAAGCCCGAGGAAATCGAGAATCTCGACCGCCGCATCATCCAGTTGAAGATCGAACGCGAGGCGCTCAAAAAGGAAACCGACGGCGCCTCGAAGGACCGCCTGATCACACTCGAGGGCGAGCTCGCCAATCTCGAGCAGCAATCGTCCGAGCTGACCACTCGCTGGCAGGCCGAAAAGGACAAGATCGGCGCCGAGGCCGAGTTGAAGGGCCAGCTCGACGCCGCGCGGATCGAACTCGACCAGGCCCAGCGCGCGGGCGATCTCGCCAAGGCCGGCGAGCTTCAATATGGCCGCATCCCCGAGCTCGAGAAAAAGCTTGCCGACGCAGCCGCCGCGACCAAGGGGGCGATGCTGCGCGAGGAAGTCACCGACCAGGACATCGCCTCGGTCGTGGCGCGCTGGACCGGGGTCCCGGTCGAACGGATGCTCGAAGGCGAGCGCGCCAAATTGCTCGGCATGGAGGACTCGATCGGGGCGCGGGTGATCGGCCAGGCCGATGCAGTCAAGGCGGTCGCGTCCGCGGTGCGACGAGCGCGCGCCGGGCTGCAGGACCCCAACCGGCCGTTGGGATCGTTCCTGTTCCTCGGCCCGACGGGGGTCGGCAAGACCGAATTGACCAAGGCGCTTGCCGAATTCCTGTTCGACGACAGCGCGGCGATGGTCCGCATCGACATGTCCGAATATATGGAAAAGCATGCCGTCAGCCGGCTGATCGGCGCGCCCCCGGGCTATGTCAGTTATGACGAGGGCGGGGTGCTGACCGAAGCCGTGCGCCGCCGCCCGTACCAGGTGGTGCTGTTCGACGAGGTCGAGAAAGCTCACGGCGATGTGTTCAACATCCTGCTCCAGGTGCTCGACGATGGCCGGCTGACCGACGGCCAGGGACGGACGGTCGACTTCACCAACACGATCATCATCCTGACCTCGAACCTCGGCAGCCAGTTTCTCGCCAGCCTCGGCGAGGACCAGGATTCAGCCGCGGTCGAGCCGCAAGTGATGGAAGTCGTGCGGAGCCACTTCCGCCCCGAATTCCTCAACCGGCTCGACGAAATCATCCTCTTCCACCGCTTGAGCGCGAGCCACATGGGACCGATTGTCGATATTCAGGTCGGGCGGTTGGTCCGCTTGCTCGAGGATCGCAAGATTCACCTCGAGCTGACCGATGGTGCACGCGCCTGGCTTGGCCGCGTCGGCTATGACCCGGCCTATGGCGCGCGGCCGCTCAAGCGCGCGGTCCAGCGCTATCTGCAGGATCCGCTCGCCGACGAAATCCTCGCCGGGCGGGTCCATGACGGATCGACGGTGACGATCGACGAGGGCGATGGCGGGCTGGTGATCGTGCCCAGCTGAGATCGGGCGCCACGCCCCACCTCCCCCCACGCCGCTCATCCTGAGGAGGGACTGAGTAGCCCCGAAGAGGGCGTATCGAAGGCCCGTCTCGAAGGACCGTGGCGTCCTTCGATACGGGCCTTCGACTGCGCAGCGCTTCGCTCAGTCCCTCCTCAGGATGAGCGGATGGGGAGAGGCTGGATAATCCACCCCCTCCGCACGCACAAAAAAAGGGCGGCACCGCGGGTGCCGCCCTTCCTTTTGTCGTCGACTAGCCGTTGAAGACTAGAAGTTCACTTTCACGCCAGCGCGGAAGTACCGGCCGTAGATGCCCTGACCACCCTGAACCGGGTTGTACAAATGCGCACCGTAGGTGACGTTATCGAGCGGCGGCATCTTGTCGAACGCGTTCAACATGGTGCCGGTCAGCGTGAACTGATCGTTGAGCTTGAACTGAGCGATCGTGTCGAGCGTGATATAACGACGCACGTTGCAATCGATGATGCCCGTGCTCAGGCCGCACTCGCCGGCGGTGTCGGGACCGGTCTGGTCTTCCGCCGAGAGATTGTAGCCGCCGAAGTAGTTGACGACACCGGTCAGCGAAAGCTTGCCGAAGTCGAACGTGTTCTGGAAGCTGCCCTTCCAGCGCGGGGTACCCGAGCCGGCCGTCAAGTTATAGTTGCCGAGCGTTCCGGCAAAGTTCAGCGTCTGGCCGTCCTGGGTCGTGCTCAGCTCGATGATGTAGCTCGCCTCGAGCGCCGTGCTCCACCGCACACCGAACAGGTTCGACCGGCCCGAAAGCGAGAAGTCGATCCCGCGCGAGCGGATTTCACCGGCGTTGATCAAGCCCGATTCGACGAACGCAATGCGCGGACGAGCAGTCGGGTTGTTGGGGTCAACCGAGTCGGCAATGACGTTGAAGCCGGCCGGGATCGGTGTGCCGGCATAATAAGCCGCAATGGCCCCCGACGTATCGGGCGAGGTGATCGCCCCGGTCTTCTTGATGTCGTAATAATCGACGGTCATTGCCCAGTCGCGGATGGGCTCGAAGATGCCACCGAGCGTGATGCTGCGCGACTTTTCCGGAGCGAGGTCAGGCGACGACAACGACGTCAGGCCGTACGTTGCACCCGTGATGTAGGCCGGGCACCTGCTGAACGAGCCCGGTCCAGTTCCAGTCGCGGTCGAGCAGCCATATTGGGCCAGGAAGGTGTTGTTGTAGATCGTCCGCGTTGCCGACACATAACCAGTCGTCGGGAAAGCGTTCGCCTCGGCGAAGGAAGGAATACGGAAGCCCTTCGAGTAAGTGCCACGCAGCGCGAGTTCCTTGATCGGGGTAAACTTGACCCCCACCTTTGGCGAGAAGTTCTTCTGGCCCGACGAATATTTGTCGTAGCGGCCCGAAACGTTGACTTCCAGCTGGTCGAGGATCGGAGCGTTCAATTCGAAGTAGCCCGAATAGACGTTACGATCGCCCGAGGCGCCGAAGGCGTTGAGGCGGAAGTAACGCTGAGTCGGTCCGTTGATGTCGGTATTGCCCGACGGAGCATCGACCGCTTCGTAACGGAAGGCGAGGCCGACGCCGAGCTGAACCGGACCACCCGGCAATTGGAACAGATCCTTTTGCAAGGTGCCTTCGATTTGGTCGAGGTCGGACGTGGCGTTGACCGTGTTCGAGGGCGAGATGAAGTCGAGCACGCTCTGCGGGGTCGCCGTCGGATTCAGGAAGTTATACTGGCCGCGGGCGATGGCATCCAGGAAGTTCTGAATACGCACGTAGCCGTCCTGGGTACGACGAAGATCGACGTGCATGGCGGTCGCATTCACGCCATAACCAATCCCGTCGAGGAACGAGCCCTTGATGCCTATTGCGGCGCGATAAGCGCGGTTGCGGGTCGCGTTCTGCTCAATGATGTTGGGCAGGCGACCGAGCAACTGGGCGTTGTTGCCTTGGGCGGCGAACGGATTGTACGGGTTGAGCTGAGCCCCCGGCGTCGTCGCCGTGCAGGTCGGATTGTTGCCAGTGGCCGTACCGGTCGCGTTGGCGCAGATGTATACCGGCAAGGCGAGGATGCCCGAGCCCGGCGCGTTCGGCAGAGCACCCGACGAGGTGCTGAACCGCGGATTGTAAATCCCGGTCGGCGCATTGCCGCGGATGGTGGCCGGAAGCCCCTGATACGACACTTCGGACTGGATGAAGTTCGCTTCCGCATACGCCTCGGTCACATCGCTGACGGCGACGGTGCCGCGCATCGACACGCCAAAGCGCTTAATGTCCGGCGAAATGTTACCGTAAAGCCGCGTGATATCTTCCTGGCAGACGACGTCCGGTGCAATGCCGTTGACCAGCGTCTGGCTGGCAGGAGGGGACGTGGGCGTACCAGCGCGGCGCAGACGATCAGCCGCAGTCAACGTGTAAGTGTCGAAATTGCCGCAGCCAGCGAGATACTGGTAACGATTGATCGCGGCTCCGGAAAAAGCGTCGATCGGAGTGCCGACCGGGGTCGTGCCCGCCGTCGTGATCGGACGCACCGCAAACGGGGTTGCGATGCCGAACCCATTGAGCCGGTTCGTCAGGTCAAGACCGTTGACGATACCGTTGTTGCCGCACGTATCGTCGTTGCACACATTGCGCAGATCGTCGGTGTTGAACGGATAGCCACGATCGCGATTACGGAGCCCCTCCGACTTGTAGTAGAAGCCCGAGATGTAGGCGTTATAGCCCTTGTCCTCGAGATCGCCGACACCGGCGGTCAGCGACAGGCGGCGCTGGGCGGCGTCGCCTCGGCTCGAGATGCCGGCTTCGGCGCGGGCCTGAACACCCTTGAACTCACGCTTGGTGATGATGTTGACCACGCCCGCGATGGCGTCGGCGCCGTACGACGACGAAGCGCCGTCGCGCAGGACTTCGATCCGCTCGATGATGTCGTCGGGGACGGTATTCAAATCGACGAAGTTGCGGCTGCCGTCATCCGCGAGCGGATAATAAGCGGCGCGCAAGCCGTCGAACAGGACCAGCGTCGAGTTGGTCGACAGGCCGCGCAGCGACACCGCCGAGGCACCGGCGGCGAACGCGCCGTTGGCCGAGAAGCTGTTGGTCAGCGCCGGGCCGTTGTTCGACGAAAGGTTCTGGATGCCTTCCTGGATGGTGTTCGTGCCGCGCTGCTCGAGCGCGTCGGCGGTCACGATGGTGACGGGCGACGGAGTCGCAGCAGTGGTGCGGCGCAGGATCGAGCCGGTAACGACGATCGTGCCCCCTTCGTCGGCGACATCCTGAGCGGCCGTGGTGTCGGTCACCGGCTTGGGCGTGCCTTCGTCGGTCGAGGTCTGCGACGTCGAGGGCACCGGGGCCGGAACGACCGGCGGGTTGGTCGGGGTGGTCTGCGCGAACGCCGGCGTGGCCAGCGTCAGGCCGGCACCCAGCAGGGCGACAACCTGAACGGCCGCGGTCCCACGAAGATTGGACTTCTTCATTTTAGTCTCCCGTGAACAACGGCCTCTGTGGACCGCTCAAAAAATCTCTCACGGAGCCAATGGTCCCCGCTTGAAGCGGCCTTTAACGTGGTTAGGCGGGGGACTGTAAAGGCGGCGATGGCGCCGCCGCATCGTTTGTGACCCTACTGTGTCAACTGCGTCACAGTGGGCCGGGGGCTCTCTCGGGGGCCGAATCGCGGCGTTAGAGCGCGCCTGCGCGGCGCTCGGCCTTGGCGCTCGCGGCGGCGTCGACATAGGCTTCCTGGCGGCTGACCGACCAATAGCGCAGCTCCTCGATCGGGATTCGCACCCCGGTTACCGCGCACAGCACATGATCGCCGTCGCCGAGCAAACGGAAGGTGCCGTCCAGGTAACGCGCCTTGGCGAGGCGCCCGCTGCCGCTCATCAACATGTCATTCCTCGGGATCGAACAAATTGGCCTGGGACGGAGGATAGGACGTCGGCCTCCTCGGCTCAACCCTGCGGCCCGTGCCGCCGCCCGCCGCGCGCGGCGCCACGGCCAGCGGATCACCGACCGACGCCGCGACCCGGCCATCGGCGAAGTGGAGATCGACCGCCCGCGCCGCGCGCGCTTCGGCGGCGTGGACCAGGGTCTTGCCGTTGCGGTCGGTGACCCGGACATAACCCTTGCTGAGCGGGCGATCGGGATGCGCCAGCGTCGCCAGCCGCCACAGATCGGCGAGCTGGCGTTTTGCCGAGTCGATCCGCTGCCGTGGCGAGGCCGGGCGCAGGTCGTGGAGCCGCTGGCGACCCTGCGCGACCTTGCGATCGAGCAGCCCGAGGGTCAGCCGCGATCCCGATTCGGCCAGCGCCGCCTGACCCTTGGCGGCACGCGCGCCGAGCGCGCGCGGCAAGCGCTCGCCAAGCTCATCGAGCCGCTGGCGCGAAGTGGCGAACAGGCCGGCGGGCTGCGGCAAGCGAATCGACCCGAAGCGTTCGTGCCCGCGCCCCACCCCGCGGACCGTGGCGCGCATGCCGCGCTGACCAAGCTCGCCGAGCAGCAGCGCCAGTTCGGCGCGCACCGGAACCGCCATCTCGGCTGCCGCGGTCGGCGTCGGCGCGCGCCGGTCGGCGGCGAAATCGATCAAGGTGGTGTCGGTCTCATGCCCGACCGCGCTGATCAGAGGGATCGGCGATTCGGCCGCGGCACGCACGACGTCTTCCTCGTTGAACGCCCACAGATCCTCGATCGAGCCGCCGCCGCGCGCGACGATCAGCAAGTCGGGGCGCGGCACCGACCCGCCGGGTTCGATCGCGCCGAAGCCGCGAATTGCCGCCGCGACCTTGCCCGCCGCGCCCTCGCCCTGAACCGGCACCGGCCACACGACGACGTGGGTCGGGCAGCGATCGTCAAGGCGGTGGAGGATGTCGCGAATCACCGCCCCGGTCGGCGAGGTGACGACCCCGATAACGTGCGGCAGGAACGGCAGCGCGCGCTTTTTGCCCTCGTCGAACAGGCCCTCGGCGGCCAGCGTGCGGCGCCGCTGGTCGAGCAGCGCCATCAGCGCGCCCGCCCCGGCGAGCTCCATCCGCGTCACCACGATCTGATATTTAGACCGCCCGGCGTAAGTCGTGAGCTTGCCCGTCGCAATCACTTCGGCGCCATCCTCGGGGCGAAAGGCGAGGCTCCCCGCCTGCCCCTTCCAGATCACCGCGTCGATGCACGCGCCTTCGTCCTTGAGGGTGAAGTAGCAATGCCCCGAGGCGTGCCGTTTCCACCCCGAAATCTCGCCGCGCACGCGGACGTGCCCGAACGCGCCTTCGACGGTGCGCTTCAAGGCGCCCGACAATTCGCTGACCGATTGCGCCGGTGAATTGTCGCCAGGACGCGGGCTCGCTATCAGGCCGCGGTCGGGGTCGTGGCCAAGGTCGGAAGCGCTCATGAATATCCTATTGCTCGGGTCGGGCGGACGCGAAGATGCGCTGGCATGGCGGCTTAGGCAATCGCCAAGCTGCGGCGCGCTGATCGCCGCGCCTGGCAATCCGGGTATCGCGCGCTGGGCGAGCTGCGTCGCGATCGACCCGTGCAATCCGCGGTCGGTGGTCGATCTCGCCACCGCTCATGCCATCGACCTGATCGTCGTCGGGCCCGAGGCGCCGCTCGTCGCCGGGATCGCCGACGCCGCCCGCGCCGCCGGCTTTGCCGTGTTCGGCCCGAGCGCGGCGGCGGCGATGCTCGAGGGCAGCAAGGGCTTCACCAAGGATTTGTGCGCCGCCCAGGGCATCCCGACCGCCGCTTACGTCCGCGTCGCGACCGCCGCGGAGGCGCGCGCCGCGCTCGACGATTTCGCCCTCCCGGTGGTGATCAAGGCCGACGGCCTCGCCGCGGGCAAGGGGGTGACCATTGCCTTGACCCGCGCCGAGGCCGAAGCCGCGATCGCCGCCGCGGGGGACTGCGCGATGGTCATCGAGGCATTCCTGCAAGGCGAGGAGGCGAGCCTGTTCGCTTTGGTCGATGGCGAACGCTGCGTCCTGATCGCGAGCGCGCAGGATCACAAACGCGTCGGCGAGGGGGATATCGGCCCCAATACCGGGGGCATGGGCGCTTATTCCCCCGCGCCGATCCTGACCCCCGAGCTTGAAGCGCAAGCGATGCGCGAGATCATCGAGCCGACCGCGCGGGCGATGGTCGCGGCCGGCACGCCCTTTTCGGGAATCCTGTTCGCCGGGCTGATGCTGACCCCCGAAGGCCCGCAGCTGATCGAATATAATGTCCGCTTCGGCGACCCCGAATGCGAGGCGATCATGCCGCGCATCGAGGGCGATTTCGCGGCCTTGCTCCACGCCGTCGCACGCGGTGCGCCCTTTGCCGCGCCAGTTCTCAGCGAGCGTTCGGCGATGGCGGTGATCGTTGCCGCCGAGGGCTATCCCGCGGCCCCCCGGCGCGGCGGCGCGATCGACGGGATCGAGGCCGCCGAGCGGGTCGAGGGCGTGACCGTGTTCCACGCCGGGACCGCGCGCCACGCGTCGGGCGCCTTGCTTGGCGGCGGGGGGCGCGTGCTGGCGGTCACCGCGCTTGCCGACACCCTCGCCAACGCCCGTGCGCGCGCCTATCGCGCCATCGACGAAATCGACTATGCCGACGGCTTTCACCGCCGCGACATCGGCTGGCGCGAACTGGAGCGAAAAGCATGAAACGCGGGACGATCATGGCAAGCGGGATCGCCGCGACGCTGGCTGCCAGCGCCGTGTGGCACGGTCCGCTCGGCACGGGCGAGCGGCTTGCGGTTCATGCCGACAAGATCGCCCGCGCCACGCTCGATCATTATGAATTGCCCGCGGTCTCGGGGCATCTTCAGCGCGGCCCGTTGGCGCGAGTCATGGTCCTGTCGGGTCCGGCCGACCCGTTCCAGCGCACTGAATTGCTGCGCATCATGGGCAAGGTGCCCGGCGTTAACGCGGTCCACTGGGACCCGTCCTCGCTCCCGCAGGAAGCGCGGCGATGACTTTGCCGTTGTTCGTCGAGGCCGGATTATTGGGCTTGTTGGGTTTTTGCCTCGGCCTGTTGCTGACCTATCTGCTTGAACTGCGCCGCCGTGCGCGACGCTTCGACCGACGCTGGTAAAGGGGACGATCTTGCTTACTTTGTGGAACGCTTATTGGCCGATCGTCGTGGTCGGACTGCTGATCGGGGTGATCGTCGGTTACCTTGTGTTTCGCCCGCGTCAGCGCGTGACCTTGTCGAGCGAGACGCCGGTGCGCCCGCACATGGCGACCCCCGCTCCAGCGCCGACGCTGCCCTCCGCGCAGCGCGACCCGCCCGTCCCGCGGCGTCAGGGAATCGCCGACGAAGCCGCGCGCGCCACCGGCGATGTCGCGGGCCAGATCCTCGGCGCCAATGTCAGCGGTCAATTGCCCACCGCCGAGGGCGACCCCGACAATTTGCAGATGCTCAAGGGCGTCGGCCCCAAGCTTGCGGCGATGCTCAATGCGCTCGGATTGACGCGGTTCGACCAGATCGCCGGCCTTTCGCCGCACCAGGTCGAGGCAATCGATGGCGAACTTGGCGCGTTTCGCGGTCGCCTGACGCGGGACCGCGTGGTCGAGCAAGCGCATTATCTCAGCCGCGACGATCTCGACGGGTACAGCCAGACCTTCGGCGCGCTCTGATCCCTGCCCTTTTACCAAGCGCTTACCCTGAGCCTGCCGAAGGGTCGCCTCCGGGTCGAAACCAACCCTTCGAAAAGCTCAGGGTGAGCGCAATGGATTTCTTGGCTGCACAGTGGCTTCAGCCCACCGCTTCCTCGCCCTCGGCGCGCCGCCGCGCCCGCCGCTTGACCAGCAATTTGTCGATCTTGCGCCCGTCCATGTCGATCACCTCAAAATCGAACTGGTCGTAGCGAAAGCGCTCGCCGGTTTCGGGGATGCGTTTCAGCACCCACAAGGCAAACCCGGCGACGGTCGAATAATCACGCTCGTTCGGCATCGACAAGCCGAGCCGGTCGCCAAGCAAATCGGCACTTGCCGCCCCCGACACCAGCCAGCTGCCGTCATCGCGCTCGACGCACGGAGGGTCCTCGCCTTCGTCCATGTCGTTGGCGAACGCCCCCGCCAGCGCGGCGAGCAGCGACCCGGGGGTGACGATCCCGTCGAGGTGGCCATATTCGTCATGCACCAACGCGAGCGGCACTTCGGCCGTGCGCAATATCGCGAGCGCGTCCATTGCGTCCATCAAGTCGGGGATGACCGGGGGGGAGCGCATCAGCTTTGCGAGGTCGATTTCCTCGCCGTCGAGCAAGGCAGCGAGCATGTCGCGGGTCGACACCACGCCGACGATCTGGTCGGCCGACCCTTCGGCGACGGGCAGGCGACTGTGCGGCGTAGCGGCGAGTTCGGCGCGGATCTGCTCGCGGGTGCAGCGCAGGTCGATCCAGTCGATGTCGGTCCTGGGCGTCATGATCTCGCGCACCGGGCGGTCGGCAAGCCGCACGATCCCCGAAATGATCGCGCGCTCGCTTTCCTCGAGCACCCCCGACGTATGCGCCTCGGCTACCACCAGATGCAATTCCTCGGCAGTGACGACATTTTTGTTCTCGCGGTCGAGCCCGAATATCTTGAAGATCGCCGCGCTGGTGCGGTCGAGCAGCCAGACGAATGGCGCGGTCGCCTTCGACAGCCATTGCATCGGACGCGCCATGATTACCGCAATCGGTTCGGGATTGCGCAGCGCAAACTGTTTGGGAACGAGCTCGCCGATGACCAGGCTGAAAAACGTCGTGATGACGATCACCAGCCCGAAACCAAGCTGCTGCGCCAGCGCCGGATCGACCCCGAACAGCGCGATCCGCTGCGCCACCGGCAGCCCAAGCCGAGATCCCGAAAAGGCCCCGGCGAGCACCCCGATGAGGGTGATTCCGATCTGCACGGTGGACAGGAACTTGCCTGGGTCCGACGCCAATTTGAGCGCCGCCGCGGCGCCGCGGCTGCCCGATTTGGCCATCGCCTTGAGCCGCGCGTCGCGCGCCGAAACGATCGCAAGCTCGCTCATCGACAAGACGCCGTTGATGGCAATCAGCGCGAGGATCAGGACGATGCTAAACCAGGGAATGGGGGCCAGGGGTCCGCTCATGATGATCCTTCCCATGCCGTCAAAGCCACGGCGCGGCAAGGCGCGCGAGATCGATAAGCAGCCGGAACCATCGGAGACGGCCGCCGTTCCCGATCGACTGCCAAAGTCATATTGGAGAGCATGATGACCCGCTTGCGCGTGCTGCCGCTGCTGGCCCTTGCCGGGGCGATCATCGCCGCGTCGGGCTGCTCCAGCGATCCTTATGGCGGGCGGCGGATGATGCCACCGCCGGCAAGCGAAGTCTCCGCCGCGCCGGTCGGAAACTATCTGTCGGGCGATGTCATCGGCGGGACCCGCAGCCGTTCCGCGAAGGTGGCCGCGGCAAACATTCGTCGGCTCTCGCCAGGGAGCGCAAGGGCCTATGTCGCGACCATCGATGCCGATCTTCGCCGCCAGGCGGTCGGCACCGGGGTCGAGGTGATTCGCAACGGCGACGAAATCATCGTGCGGATGCCGGCCGAAATCACGTTCGCCGTTGGCAGCTTCGCGATCGAGCCGCGTTTCCAGTCGACCCTGCGCGAAATTGCCCAGACGCTGCGCGGCGCCAACCAGACGCTGGTCGACGTCCTTGGCCATACCGACGCGAGCGGCGGCGAGGCGGCCAACCAGGCCTTGTCACTCGCCCGCGCGCAGGCCGTCGCGACCAGCCTCAAGGCGCGAGGGGTCGTCGCGGCGCGGCTCGCGGTCAAAGGCTATGGCGAGAGCGCGCCGATCGCGTCCAACGACGATGAGCAGGGCCGTGCGCAAAACCGCCGCATCGAATTGCGCATCGTTCCGGTCATCCCCTGAGCGCGCACGCTGCGGGTCCTCACCGCCGCTGGCGAAAGAAGTCGCGCAATTGGGTGGCCGCTTCGGCTTCCCCGATCCCGCCAAGCACGTCGGGACGGTGGTGACAGGTCTGCTGTGCGAAGATGCGCGCGCCGTGGACCACGCCGCCACCCTTGGGATCCTCGGCGGCAAAGCGCAGTTCGGCGATTCGCGCCAAAGCGATCGCCGCAGCGCACATCGCGCACGGCTCAAGCGTCACCCATAAGGTACAACGGTCGAGCCGCGCCTGCCCAAGCCGCGTCGCGGCGTGGCGGATCGCGACGATCTCGGCGTGGGCAGTGGGGTCGAGGGTGCCGCGCATCGCGTTGCGCGCTTCGGCGATAATTTCGCCATCCCGAGTGATCACCGCTCCGACCGGGACTTCGCCCGATTCGGCCGCGACGGCCGCCAGGCTGAGCGCGCGGCGCATCGGTTCGGGAAGCGGAAAAGCCGGCATGGCGGGCGCGCTTAGCCGATCGCGCTTGCCCTGTCTCTAGCGCCCGGCAGGCGCCGGCGCGGGCGGGGCGCCGGCAGTGGTCGGCGCGGGTGCCGGCACCGCAGCGGCACCGGGACGGCGCACTTCGACGCTCGGCACGGCGACGCGGGTGTCGCTTGGCTGGATTTCGATTTTGGGCACCGCCACGCTCTTGTTCGTAGTGCCGACCCCGATCGACCCGGTTTCGATGTCGAACGCCGGGGCCTGCCCGTGGCGCGCGACGATCTTACCATTTTCGGACGTGATTCCCGGGGCCACGCCGGGCTGGGTCTGGCGAAGATTGATCATCCCGGTCAGGACCGCGGCGATCAGCGCGACGACCGCGACGATGAGGATCAGGAAAATGGCACGCATCGGTCGGCTCCCGGTAAATTTCGCAATCGTGCCTAGCCAACGCCCGGGGGGGTGTCGAGTTGCCGACAAACGACGGCTCGATCTGGGACGCCAAGGTTGACGCGTCGCACCATGCGGCGTATCGGGCCGCCTTTCCGGGCGCAGCTGCGCCCTCTTCAGATCAGGATGATATTTATGGCGCGCGTTTGCGAACTGACCGGCAAGGGCCGGCAGGTGGGCAACAATGTTTCCCACGCCAACAACAAGACCAAGCGCACCTTTCTGCCCAATTTGCAGAATGTGACCTTGCTTTCCGAAGCGCTTGAAAAAAGCGTCAAGCTGCGCGTTTCGACGCACGGCCTGCGCTCGGTCGAACATGTCGGCGGGCTCGACAATTGGCTGGTCAAGACCCGCGCCGAGAAGCTTTCGCCGCGTGCCGTCAAGCTCAAGCGCGAACTGGCCAAGAAGGCCAAGGTTGCCGCCGCTTAATCAGCGTGCTGAAACGGCTGATCGTGCCCGCGCTCCTGCTGTTGTTCGCCGCCGGACGGCGAAGGGCAAAGGCTGAGCGCGGGATCGATGAGCTTCGCTCACGTCCCCGCCGGTAGATCGAGCGCGACCAGCAGGGTCCGCATCCACGGCCGGAAATTATCGTCGCTGACGATCCACAGCCGGATCCGACCATCGGCGCGCGCTTCCGCCGCAACTCCTTCCATATTGTCGAGCGGCGCTAGCGCCAGCCTGATGTGCCGCGCAGGCTTGCCCGCTCCCGCGCCGATCGACACGCTATTGACGAGCCCGGCGAGGGTCGGTCGTCGCTGCAGCACGACCAGCCGGCCGTCGGGCAAGCGCGTCGCATCCGACGTCCAGGGTGGCGCCACGATTGTCCCGCCGGCCGCTCGACCGCCCAGTTCGGGCAGCGCCATCACCATTCCGTTCGCCGCCGCGACCAGTGCTTCGGCGCCGCGATTGGTTGGCCAATCGACGTTGAGCCGGCGCCGCTCCAGCACGTGCTTCAACGCGCGATCGAACAGCCACAACGAATGGCGGTGTTCGAACCCAACCCACCATCCGCGCCCGGCCGGGTCGGCGAGCAGCGATTCGCTGTCGCGTGCGCTCTTGCGCAGCGGGCTTCCCGGTCCGCCCGGCAGATCGTGCAACGCCATGCGCAGCGGATGCGCCCCTGCGCGCGGGGCAGCGAACCGCATCACGGTTCCCGAATCGCTCATCGCGACCAGCGCGCCGCGATCGACCACCAACGCCGACAGCCCGCCAAAGCGCGGATCGGCCGCCGACAGCCGCCACGCGCTGGCGCCCCCAACGGCGACCGGGGTGGCGGCCCCCGCGACCACACGGTCGGGACCAGGCACGCGGCTCGGTTGGCTCCTGAGCCACAGCGTCATCGCGAACATCGGGAGGATGATGCTCAAGCCGCTTAACATGTTGGACTTGGTGAACATCAACTGCACGTCGCGTTCAGGCTCCAGTTTAATCGATTCGGTCATAAGCCCCTGTAACGGCGAAGCTTTCCCCCTTTGCTCCGCCGCGACGCCGGCCACGGCGGACAAGTTCCCTCGCGTCGCGTAACGAGGGGGACCCGGCACCAGTAGCGTAATCCGTGCCGGGTCCAACTTGTCCGCGGCGTGCCCTTGGCCAGCATCGGATTGGCCGATTCCGCATTGGCCGTCTCCGCGATCACGCCGCGTCGAACAAAGCGGCCAGCTGATCGATCAGCGCACCCCCCAATTGCTCGGCATCCATGATCGTCACCGCGCGGCGATAATAGCGTGTCACGTCATGCCCGATCCCGATCGCCGCGAGCTCGACGTCGGACTTGGTTTCGATCCATCCGATGACCTGGCGCAAATGTTTTTCCAGATAGGAACCGCTGTTCGCCGACGCGGTCGAATCATCGACCGGCGCGCCATCTGAAATGACCAGCAGGATGCGCCGCTCCTCGGGCCGGCTGAGCAAGCGGTTGTGCGCCCAGATCAGCGCCTCGCCGTCGATATTCTCCTTGAGCAGCCCCTCGCGCATCATCAGCCCGAGGTGCTTGCGCGCGTGGCGGTATGGCTGGTCGGCGCGTTTGTAGATGATATGGCGCAAATCGTTGAGTCGCCCCGGCTCGGGCGGGCGCCCCTCGGCCAGCCACGCCTCGCGGCTCTGTCCGCCCTTCCACGCCCGCGTCGTGAAGCCCAAGACCTCGGTCGCCACCCCACACCGCTCCAGCGTCCGCGCCATGATGTCGGCGCAGGTCGCAGCGATCGAGATCGGCCGCCCGCGCATCGATCCACTATTGTCGATCAGCAGGCTCACCACAGTGTCTTTGAAGTCGGTTTCGCGCTCGATCTTGTACGACAAGGAATGCGCCGGGCTGACCACCACCCGCGCCAGCCGCGCGGCGTCAAGCATCCCCTCTTCCTGGTCGAAGTCCCAGCTGCGCGCCTGCTGCGCCATCAATCGCCGCGCCAGCCGGTTGGCGAGCCGGGTCACCACCCCCTGCAATTGCGCCATCTGACTGTCGAGATAGCTGCGCAGCCGGTTCAATTCCTCGGGGTCGCACAGCTCGCCCGCCTCGACCACTTCGTCGAAGCGCCTTGTATATTCGCGATAGTCGCTGGTCGGGGGTTCCTGCCAGTTGCGCCGCGACGGGCTGCTGCGGGCCTGTTCGGCGCCCTCGTCACCCTCGGCCCCTTCGCCATCCTCGCGGTCGCCGTCGCGCTCCTGCTCCTGATCGTCGCTGTCGCCTTCCTCGTCGCGCTCGGAGCGCATTTCCATGTCGCCCCCCGATGCGCCGCCGTCGCCGTCAGCCTCATCCTCTTGATCGGGGCCATCGTCTTCGCCTCGATCGTTGTCGCCTTCTTCCTCGGGACGCTGCTCGACGGGTTCCTCGGCATCGGCGAGATCGAGGTCCTCGAGCAAACGGCGGCTGAGCGTCGCATAGGCCGCCTGGTCGTCGATCGTCAGCGCCAGCGCGTCGAGCTCGGCGCCGGCCTGCTCTTCGATCCACTCGGCGACCAGCCCGAGCCCGCTCGCCGCCGCCGCGGGAGGCGGGTCGCCGGTCAGCCGCTCGCGCGCGATCAGCCCGATCGCAGTCGCCAACGGAACCTCCTCGGCGGTTCGGGCGCGGGTGATCGCGTCGGTCCGCAGCCGCGCCTCGGCGAGCCCGGAGAGGTTCGAGCGCACCCCGGCCATCGCCTTGGCGCCAAGCGCCTCGACCCGCGCCACCTCGAGCGCGTCGAACACGCTGCGCGCATCCTCGCTGTCGCCTCCCGTGGGCGCGCGCGCCGCATGCAGCGCCGGATCGTGATGTCGCAGCTTGAGCGCCAGCGCATCCGCCGCGCCGCGCGCCTCGGCCACCAGCCGTGGCTCGAGCGCGATCCCCGGCGAGGCAACCCGCGCCGTCTTGCCGTTCGGCACCGCGCCCTCGGAGCCGAACATGACGTCGGCCTCGGCATCGCGCGCAATCGCCCGCGTCGCCCCGGCGAGCGCATGGCGAAATTGGTCGAGGCGGGGGCGAGCCGTCATGCCGTAGCTCTAGCGCGCTTGCCGGGTGACGGAAAGCGTGTCCGAAACGCCGCGGCATGAAGGCAATTTGTCAATGCTTACCAAATGCTTAATTGTCGATTGACTCTGCCGCGGGGAGTTTCCACCATCGCGTCGACGGAGGCGTCTCCCGCCTCGGCAGCGATCCACACCATCCTTATCGAGGTAGGAAAAACCATGAGCATTCCGAAATTTGGGCGCGTACCCGTGAAAGCCGCCGACGGCGGGCCGGCCGTTCCGGTCGACTTCAACCTCGATGATTATGTTGGCTCCACATATCGGGGCAAGCCGATCCTTGGTCTCGACGGGGTAATCGGCCACATCGACAACGGTGGTATCATCAAGACCGGAAGCAAGGGCGAAATCACCTACAGCTTCTACGACGGCAAGGACTTGATCGGACTCTATCACAATCCGGTATTCGACTTCGGCGCGCTCAATGGGCTGTCACCTTTTTTCGAGGAGCAGAAGGCGGCAGCCCGCGCTGCGGTCCAATTGTGGGACGACCTCATCCCCCAGCATTTCGTCGAATCGACCCGCGGCAATGCCGACATCGTCTATGCCAATTCCTACGATCCGGCGCAGGCCTATGCCTACGCACCCGACACGCAACATCATGGCTACAAATTCCTGAGCGACGTGTTCGTCGCCGATCCGGCGGTCAACGGGACCAACGCCTGGTTCACCTATGGCGGCTATGGCAACACGACCTTGATTCATGAAACCGGGCATGCGCTCGGCCTGTCGCATCCCGGCGCCTATAATTATGACCCGGACGTTGGCCTGACCTATGCGAACAACGCCGAATACGCCCAGGACAGTGAGCAATATACGATCATGTCCTATTTTTCAGCGCGCGAAACCGGTGCGTCGCCAATCGACTGGAACATCATCTCCTACAGCAACCCGCAGGGTCCGTTGTTGCACGACATTGTCACCATTCAATCCAAATATGGTGCCGATCCGACCACGCGCGTCACCGACACGGTCTATGGGTTCCACTCGACCGCCGGCAACGCCATCTACGATTTCAACGCCAACCCTTATCCCTATCTCGCGGTCTACGATGCCGGCGGCAACGACACGATCGACGCGTCGGGCTTCACCGTGTCGCAGTTCATCGATCTCCATGCCGGCTCGTTCAGTTCGATTGGCGGCGCGGCTCCCGATGCGGCGATCGTCAACGCCGCGCTGGAAACCTATTACGGTTATTTCGGGGAAGATTATCCGGACAGCCAATATTATACGAACCCCGAAATCGCCGCCACTCAGGCTGCGCTTCAAGCGCGGCATGCCGGGTTCATTCTGGGAGACACCGGCGTCGCGGGGATTGCCGCGAATGAATATTCGAACTTCGCCATCGCTTATGGCACGACGATCGAAAATGCCATCGGCGGCTCGGCGCGCGACCTGTTGTGGGGCAATGAGGTCGCCAACCGGCTCGAAGGGCTCGGCGGCAATGACGTCCTCAACGGGTTCCAGGGCGATGACACGCTGATCGGCGGGGCGGGCAAAGACACGCTCACCGGCGGGACGGGCAACGATCTGTTCGTGTTCAACACGCTTGAGCTGGGCGACACGATCACCGACTTCGCGCGCGGCGATCGGATTGATCTGCGCGCGATCGACGCCCGCGTCACGACCGGCGGCGATCAGGCCTTTTCGTTCCTTGGCAGCGGCGCGTTCACCCACCATGCCGGCGAGCTGCGCTATGACGGCAACATCGTCTCGGGCGACACCAATGGTGACGGCGTCGCCGACTTCAGCGTAACCATCGCCAACCATGCCGCGCTGACCGCAGGGGACTTTTTCCTTTAGGCGGGCCGCGCACTTGCTATGATGCCTTCGGGCAGTCGCGCCATTCCCGCGACTGCCCGAAGGGGGGCGTCGCGCGATGTTGATCAAGGGCGGCAAACCAACGCCCACGGCGTCGGGCATCGGATGCGGAATTCTTGGCGCGCCGCTGCTCTTTTTCGGTCTGCCGTGGCTCATCAGGATGATTGCGCGGCTGTTCGGCGCGGAATTGTGAACGAAGAATCCCCGCCGGCACCTGACCGGCGGCGGGTTTCTCTAGGTCCGGCTGACGATGCTTTCGGGCAGGTCGATGCCGAACACGCGCTGATAATATTCGGCGATCAGCCCGCGCTCAGAATCGTCGCACTTGTTGAGGAACGACAAGCGGAAGGCGAATCCGACATCGCCGAAGATCAATGCATTCTGCGCCCAGCTGATCACCGTGCGCGGACTCATCACGGTCGAGATGTCGCCATTGATGAAGCCTTGGCGCGACAGATCGGCGACCTTGACCATCCTGGTCACCGTATCCTTGCCGTCCTTGCTGTCATATTCGCCCGATTTCGCCAGCACGATCTGCGCCTCGGTCTCGGCCGGCAGGTAATTGAGCGTCGCGACGATGTTCCAGCGGTCTAGCTGGCCCTGATTGAGGGCCTGAGTCCCGTGATAGAGCCCGGTCGTATCGCCCAGCCCGATCGTGTTGGTGGTCGCGAACAAGCGGAACCACGGATTGGGCCGGATCACGCGATTCTGGTCGAGCAGGGTCAGCTTGCCGTCGGTCTCGAGCACGCGCTGGATAACGAACATCACGTCGGGCCGCCCGGCGTCATATTCGTCAAACACCAACGCCACCGGATGCTGCAACGCCCACGGCAGCAGGCCCTCCCGGAATTCTGTCACCTGCTGCCCGTCCTTGAGCACGATCGCGTCGCGCCCGACCAGATCGATGCGGCTGATGTGCGCGTCGAGATTGATCCGCACCGTCGGCCAGTTCAATCGCGCCGCGACCTGCTCGATATGGGTCGATTTGCCCGTGCCGTGATAGCCCTGGATCATCACCCGCCGGTTGTTGGCGAACCCCGCGGCGATCGCCAGCGTGGTGTCGGGGTCGAACACATAGGCCGGATCGATGTCGGGGACGCGCTCGTCGGCCTGGCTGAAGGCCGGAAGTTCCATGTCGCTGTCGATCCCGAAGGCGTCGCGCAGCTTTACCATCTTGTCGGGCGTGGCGAGGATTGTGTCGGAGCGGCTTTCGGGCGCGATGTTCGGAATGTCGGTCATGGCGGTCGCCTTACGGGCTTCGTTCACCCGCCTCAACTCCCTCCGGCGTCAATCGGCTCCGGCCTTTGGCGGCAGGACGAACAAAGTCACGAACTTTTCGGCGACCGCGCGATTGCCGCTGATTCCCAGCACATCGATCGGTGCGCCGCCATAGACCACCGCGGCAAGCCTCGTCGGGGCCGCCGAAATGACGACGTCGCACTCCTCGATCGGCCCTTGCGCGACCTTGATCCGCCCCTTGCGGACCCGTGCGACATAATGGTCCTTGCCGAATACGAAGCCGATCCGGGCATCGATCTTCCTCGCGCGCTTCTCGTCGATCATGGTGCGGAACGAAAGGAGGATCGACACGCCGCTGAGCGGCAAGGTCGGGTCGTGCAGTGGCGAACGCGCCGCCCACCGCCCGAGCGCCTGGATCAGCGGCTCGACCTCAAGCCCCCACGGCGTCGCTTCATAGACCTGCGCGCTGGCCGGCGGGGCAAGCATCCGCCGCCGCACCAGTCCGCGCTCCTCGAGCTCGGCCAGCCGCTGGGTCAGCACGTTGGCGCTGAGCCCGGGCAGATCGGCGCGCAGCTGCGAAAAGCGCCGCGGGCCGAGGAGCAATTCGCGCAGCACCAGCAGCGCCCATCGCTCGCCGATCAATTCGAGCCCGTGCGCCGTCCCGCAAGCGTCGTCATATCGCCGCTTCGGCTCGGCTGATCGCTCCTTGGTTAGTTTTTCTAACTCCACGATTGTCATTTATGACCGACGACATTAGAAAACAAGTCGAATCGAGTCGCAGCCAAGGAGAGAGCGAATGTCGAAGACCGTGTTTGTCAGTTTGGCCGTGGCTGATCTCGCCGCCTCGCGCCGCTTCTACGAAGCGCTTGGCGCGGCCAACAATGCGCAATTCACCGACGAAAGCGCGGCGTGCATGATGCTGTCGGATGAGATTGGCGTGATGCTGCTGACCCATGACAAGTTTCGCGAGTTCACTCCGCTGCCGATCGGCGATCCGCGCGCGACCAGCCTGATCGGGCTGGCGCTGACCTGCGACAGCCGCGAAGCGGTCGGAACGATTGCGGAGGCCGCGGTCGCGACGGGCGGAGCCATCGATCCCGTCCCGCCGCAGGATCATGGCTTCATGATCAGCCGCAGCGTGGCCGATCCCGACGGTTATGTGTGGGACCTGATGTGGATGGACATGGCGCAGGTCCCCGCCGACCCCAGCCAGGCCGCTGCCCCGTCCCCGACCCAACCCGCTTGATTTCGAAGGAGAAAGACAATGTATATCGACGGCATCATCCTACCGCTGCGCGACGAGCATCTCGACGAATATACCTCGAGCGCCGAAAAATTCGCGCGCAAGGCCAAGGAGCAAGGTGCGCTCGGCTCGTTCGAAGCGCTCGGCGACGGGCTCGAGCATGGCAAGGTGACCGATTTCTACAAGTCGGTCCAGGCCGAGGAAGGCGAGAATGTCGTCTTCTCGTTCGTGATGTGGCCCGACAAGCCGACCCGCGACACGGGTTGGGAAAAGCTTATGGCCGATCCCGAAATGCAACCCGACCAGATGCCGATGCCGTTTGACGGCAAGCGCATGTTCTGGGGCGGGTTCAAGCCGTTCGTCAATACGCTTGCCCTGGCGGATGGGGAGCAGGCCAATGACTAGCCCCCAAGGCCACCTCGTGTGGTTTGAACTGATCACGCCCGATCCCTCCGGCGCCAAGGAGTTTTACGACGCCGTAGCCGGCTGGGACATCGCCTCCCGATCGACCGGACCCGCCGGCATCGACTATCGCATGATCAAGCGCGGCGACGGCGGCAATGCCGGCGGCGTGCTCGGCCTGACCGCCGACATGCAGGCGCACGGCGCTCGACCGATGTGGCTGATGTATGTCGGGGTAGACGACGTCGACCGCGCGCTGACGGCGATCGAGGACCAGGGCGGCAAGACCGTGATGCCCGCCAACGACGTGCCGGGGGTCGGTCGCGTGGCGATGATCACCGATCCACAGGGCGCGCCCTTTTACGTCATGAAGCCGACCCCGCCCGCCGGCCAGCCCGACGCAGTCAGCGATGTCTTCTCGGTCGATCAGCCGGGCCGCATCAACTGGAACGAACTCAGCACCAGCGACCCCGCCGCCGCCCTGACCTTTTACCGCGCGCTGTTCGGCTGGGAATCGAACGAGTCGATGCCGATGGGCGAATATGGCAGCTATGACTTCCTTGATTTCGCCGGACAGCGGATCGGTGCCGTCGCCGGCCTCTCCCCGGGCCAGTCGCCCCACTGGCGTTATTACATCGGCGTCGCCTCGATCGGCGCCGCGATCGACGTCGTAAAGGCCAGGGGTGGCACCCTCATGATGGGCCCGCAAGAAGTCCCCGGCCCGATGTGGATCGCCATCGGCACGGACCCCCAAGGGGCTGAATTCGCCCTCGTCGGTCGCCAATAAGGAGCGCGCTCATGCCTGAAAAATTGATCAATTGCCTGTGGTTCGACGGCACTGCCCGCGACGCCGCCGAATTCTACGCCCGCACCTTTCCCGACAGCCACGTCGGTGCGGCGATGATCGCGCCGGGCGACTATCCCGGCGGCAGGCAAGGCGATGAACTGACCCTCGATTTCACCGTCCTCGGCCGGCCGTTTGTCGGGCTCAACGGCGGTTCCTATTTCACGCCCAACGAAGCGGTGAGCTTCATGGTGATCACCGAGGACCAGGCCGAAACCGATCGTTACTGGAACGCGATCGTCGAAGGCGGCGGGCAGGAAAGCCAATGCGGCTGGTGCAAGGACAAATGGGGGTTCTCCTGGCAGATCACCCCGCGCATCCTGCTTGAAGGCAATACCAACCCCGACCCCGCCGTTGCCAAGCGCGTCTTCGAAGCCATGAACGGCATGCGCAAGATCGACGTCGCCACGATCGAGGCCGCCATCGCCGGAGAAACCGCTTATGCGTAGGATCATCGGCGCGGCGTTCGTCTCGCTCGACGGGGTGATGCAAGGGCCGGGCGGTCCGAGCGAAGACCCGACCAACGGCTTCGCCTTTTCGGGCTGGCTTCCCCCCGTCGGCGACGACGCGATCCACGATACGATCGGCGCGCTGTTCGGCCGTCCGTTCGACCTTTTGCTCGGGCGCCGCACCTACGACATCTTCGCCGCTTACTGGCCGTTCGCCCCGGACGAGATGGCCGACATCCGCGATCCCTTCGACCAGTGTACCAAATATGTCGTGACGCACCGCGACGACCCGCTCGAATGGCAAAATAGCCGCAAGGTCGATCTCGACGCGCTGCGCGCGATCAAGCAAGGCGATGGCCCCGACCTTGTCATCCAGGGCAGCAGCACGCTGTACCCGCAATTGCTCGCGGCGGGCCTGCTCGACGAGCTGACGCTGATGATCTCCCCGGTCGTGCTCGGACAAGGCAAGCGCCTGTTCGGCGAAGGCACTCCGCCCGGGACCCTGACGATGACCGCGCACCGCGTGTCCGAAGGTGGCAGCATCATCGCCACCTTCATCCCCGCCGGCCCGGTCGCGCTCGGCACCTACGTCACCACCCCGCCAAGCGAGCGCGAGCGGGCGCGCCAGGCGGCCATGAAGGAAGGCCGGTGGTGAGCCCCACCATCACTGCCTTCAAGGCCTCACCCGACGGCGGGCGCGGGCTGGCACGAGACATGCTGGTCCGGTGGGCGCTGGAGGAAGTCGGACAGCCGTATGACGTGCGACTGCTGTCGTTCGCCGAAATGAAGCGACCGGCGCATCGCGCCCTCCACCCGTTCGGGCAAATCCCGACGTATGAGGAGCCGCATCTTGCTCTGTTCGAGACCGGCGCGATCGTGCTGCGGATCGCCGAGACGCACCCTGGCCTGCTGCCCGACGATGACCGTGCCCGCTCGCGCGCGATTGCGTGGATGTTCGCCGCCAAAAGCACGGTCGAGCCAGTGATCGTCGAACGCGAGGCCGCGATGTTGGTGGAGCGCGCCAAGGACTGGTACGCCGCCCGCCTGCCGATCCTCGACGAGCGCGTGCGGACCCGCCTCGCCGATGTGTCGAATTGGCTGGGCGATTCCGACTGGCTGGACGGCGAATTCGGCGCGGGCGACCTGATGATGATCAGCGCGCTTCGCCGCCCGGCAGCCGCCGATTTGCTCGACGATCGGCTTCGGGCCTATGTCGCGCGCGGCGCGGCCCAAGCAGTT
>CAXSCF010000002.1:60820-65499 GCA_964235815.1 uncultured Sphingomicrobium sp. | reverse complement strand
CCCGCCCTGCCTTTCAGCGCGCTTACGCCGCCCAGCATGCGGTGTTCCTGACCGCGCAAGCCGGCCCGGCATGACGCTCCAGCTCTTCGCGCATCCGTTCAGCAGCTACTGCTGGAAGGTGCTGATCCCATTGTGGGCCGACGCCACGCCGTTCGAATATCGGTTGCTGGACGACCGCCACCCCGAGAACCTGGACGAATTGAAGCGGCACTGGCCGTTCGAGCAATTCCCGTTGCTGCTCGACGACGGGCGGCCGGTGGTTGAATCGACCCCGATCATCGACCATTTCGCGGCGCACCATCCCGGCCTTCATCGCTGGATCCCCGACGGCGAGGACGGTCGCCATACCCGCTTCCTCGATCGCTTCTTCGACCAATATGTGATGAACCAGGCGACCGTGCCGGTGTTCGACGCGGTCCGCCCCGCAGGATCGCGCGACCCCTACGGCGTGACCAAGGCGCGCGCGCAATTGCTCACCGCCTACGACTGGCTCGAAGCCAATCTGGGCGCCGGCCCGTGGGCGGTGGGCGACGCCTTCACGCTCGCCGACTGCGCCGCCGCGCCGGCGCTATTCTACGCCGACTGGGTCGAGCCGATCGGGATCGTCCGACCGCGCCTTGGCGCCTATCGCGCGCGGCTGCTCGCTCACCCGATCGTCGCGCGGGCAGTCGACGAGGGTCGTCCCTATCGTCACTTGTTCCCCTTGGGCGCCCCCGATCGCGATTGACGCGCGTATGTGACACTGTATCATCGGCCCCGATCGAGGAGCCTTGCCTTGCGTTTCGCCCGAATCCTTCCCGTATATCCCTTGCTCGCCCTCGCCGCGCTCGCTGCGTGCCAGCCCGCCGTGCCCGATCCGCGCGGGGTCGACCGTGACGAAACCCTGCTCACCGTCAGCGCCACTGGCCGCTCCGAAACCCTACCCGACGAAGCGCGTTTCTCGCTCGGGGTGACCTCGCTCGCCGCGACCGCCGCCGAGGCCAGCGCCGCGAACAATGCCAGGATGAGCCGGGTCAGCGCCGCGCTTGCTCGGTTCGGGGTCAAGCCCGACGATCTGCAGACCGCCAACCTCGGCCTCGCGCGGGTCGATTATGGCAGGGATCGCGGCCGCTACCAGGCGAACAACACGCTCACCGTGCGGTTGCGCGCCGTGCCCCGCGCGGGCGACGCCGTGCTGGCCGCGACCGAGGCCGGGGCCAACCTCGTTGCCGGCCCGACGTTGCGCGTGTCCGATCCCGAAGCAGCCAGCATGTCGGCTTATGCAGCCGCCTATCGCGCCGCCCGCTTGCGCGCCAATGCCTACGCCGCCGCCGCCGGGCTCAAGGTCACCCGCATCCTCGCCATCCGCGATGGCGGGCAAAGCGGCGGCGAACCGCTGACGATGGACCTGGAGGAGAGGGCGCCGCCGCCGACAGTCGAGGTCTCCGCCGCACCCCCGCCGCCGTTCAACCCCGGCGTCAATTCCAGCACCGTCGCAGTGCGGGTCGACTTCGCACTCGACGCCAAGTGAAGCGTCCGCTGCACGCCCGGTTCAGGCGAACGCCCGCGCACCCTTGAGCGTCTGATAGGCCGCGATCACCTCGCCGAGCTTGGCCTCCAAGCTTCGGTCGCCGCCGTTGCGGTCGGGGTGATAGCGCCGCACCAATTCCGAATAACGCTGGCGCAGCGCCAGCCGATCTACATCGTTGTTCAATCCCATCACCTTGAGGGCGGCGTGCTCGCCGGGCGTGAAGCGCTCGACCATCCCCCGAGCGACGTCGTGCCGAAAGCGCGCGGCGATGGCATCGAGCGGATCGGCGAAATCGCTCCACGCCGGGGGCGGATCGGCGCCGAGCGTCGCGAACGGCCGGCTCGCGCGCTCCCATCCCGCGATCGGCGATTGCGCGGCGGTGATCTCCTCCGGCGTCATCCCGGCAAAATAATTGTAGCGCGCATTGTGCAGCCGGACATGCTCGAGGCACAAATAATGCCACTGCCCCGGCCCGTCGAAGTCGCTTGCGCTCAGCGGCGCTCGAAACTCGCCCGGCCCGGGACAGCCGGCGACGCCGCACCGATCCGCCGCGCCCTCGATCCGCCCTTTCCATTTCTCGTTCCGTGACGCCACGCGGCTTCCTCGCCTTTCAAACCCGCCTATATAGGGCGCATGACGACCGCTTCCACCGCTCCTGTCGCGACCGAAATGACCCGCCGGCTCCAGGCCGCGCTTGATCCCACCCGGCTCGAGCTGGAGGACCAGAGCGCTCAGCACATCGGCCATGCCGGCCACGACGCGCGCGGCGAAAGCCACTTCGCGCTGCTGATCGAAAGCCCCGCCTTCTCCGGCCTGTCGCGCATCGCCCGCCAGCGCGCGGTCCATGCCGCGCTCGGCGACCTCCTCCACGACCGCGTCCACGCCCTGACGATCAAGGCGAGCGCGCCGGGCGACTAAATACGCTCGCCTCGGCGCCGCGGGACGAATAAAACATATGCTGTTTTCCCGCCCGCTATGTCCTCTAAGAGCTAACAGTCCGCGCAGCGGAGATTCGATCGGCAAGGGGCGGGACCAACATGATTGCAAGGGCTACGAACCGTCAAATGGGACGGTGCGCCTACCTGCTCTGCCTGATGCTTCCCTCGGCGCCCGCTTATGCGCAGGCGGTCGCGACCACCGAAAAAATCGACGAGCCGTCCGAGGAACCCGAGATTGTGGTCTACGGCCGTGCGCTGGCCCAGATCGGCAAGGCGACCTCGGGGTCGGAAGGGGTCGTCGGCTATAAGGATTTCGCCGACAAGCCATTGTCGCGGGTCGGCGAATTGGTCGAAAACGTTCCCGGCGTCATCGCCACGCAGCATTCGGGCACGGGAAAAGCCAATCAATATTTCCTGCGTGGTTTCAATCTCGATCACGGGACCGACTTCGCCGGCTTCGTCGATGGCGTGCCGATCAACTTTCGCGGCCACGGCCATGGCCATGGCTACCTCGATCTCAATTTCCTGATCCCGGAAATGGTCGAGCGGATCGACTATCGCAAGGGGCCCTATTTCGCCGACGTCGGCGACTTTTCGGCGGCCGGAACGGTCAAATTCACCACCGTTGATCGCCTCGCGCGCCCTCTGATCGAAGCGACGGTCGGAAGCTTCGGCTATTATCGCGCACTCGCCGCGGGCAGCACGCCGCTCGCTTCGGGCGACCTGCTCGTCGCGCTGGACGGCACACGCTCGAACGGGCCGTGGAAGCGCAATGAAGATCTCAAAAAGATCAATGGATTGGTGAAATATTCCAGCGGCACCAGGGCGCACGGCTGGAACCTCGGCCTGACCGCTTACCATGCGACCTGGAACTCCACTGACCAGGTTCCGCAACGGGCGATCGACAGCGGCCTGATCGATCGCTTCGGCTACATCGATCCGTTTCTCGGCGGCACGACGACCCGGCTTGGAATCACGGCCAACGGGCATTTCGGATCGACCCAGGTGAGCGCATACGCCGTCCACTACCGCTTTGGCCTGACATCGAACTTCACCTATTTTCTCAACGATCCGATCAATGGCGACGAATTCAAGCAGCGCGATCAGCGTGAGTTGCTCGGCGGATCCTTTCGCCATGAACGACCGCTCACGGTCGCGGCGATCCCGGTAACCTTGACCGTCGGCGGCGAAACGCGCTGGGACCATATCGGCAAGGTCGGGCTCTATGGGTCGATCGAGGGACGGACGAGCACCGTCGTCCGGGAGGACAAGGTCGATGAATATAGCGGCGCGCTCTACGTCGATGCGATGGCGCAACTGACCGGCACCTTGCGCGCCACGGTCGGGCTGCGCGGCGACCTTTACGGCTATGACGTCAAGGCCCGGACCCAGCGAGCGAACAGCGGCACCGGCTCGGATGCCATCCTCAGCCCCAAGCTGGCCTTGGCCTGGCGTGCCGCCCGTCACGTTGAACTTTACGCCAACTATGGCGAAAGCTTCCATTCGAACGATGTTCGCGGCGCCAGCATTCGCGTCGATCCGTTGACGGGTGATCCGGTCGAGCAGGTTCCTGTGCTCGTCAAGGCGCGCGGAGCCGAGCTTGGCGGCCGGATCGAATTGCCGCGCTTTACCGCCTCGCTGGTCGTCTTTCGGTTGCGCCTGGGGTCGGAGCTGGTCTTCGTCGGCGATGGCGGCGGGACCGAGCCCAATGCCGCGAGCAGGCGCCTCGGCACCGAAGCGACGATGTTCTGGCGGCCGACCGATCGGCTGACGCTCGATGCATCTGCGGCGCTGACCCGCGCCCGGTTTCGCGGGGTCGCGTCGGGGGAAGAGCGCATTCCCAACTCGGTCGGGAATGTCGTGTCGGCCGGCGCCGCTTATAACGCCGGACACGGTTTCAGCGCCTCGCTTCGACTGCGGCACTTCGGTGCGGCGCCGCTGATCGAGGATGGCAGCGAGACATCGAAACCGACGACGCTCGTCAATCTTGGCGGCTATTATCGGCGAGGGCGGGCCAAGCTCGGCCTCGACATCCTCAACCTGCTCGGCTCGAAGGATGCCGACATCACCTATTTCTATGCTTCTCGATTGCGCGGCGAGCCGGCCGAGGGGGTCGAGGATTATCATCTCCATCCGGTCGAGCCGCGTCAGGTCCGTGCATCATGGAGTCTGACGTTCTAAAAGTGAGCACCAGAAAATCCGTTTTCGACCCTCGACGGGCCCTCGATCCG
>CAXSCF010000002.1:46231-60720 GCA_964235815.1 uncultured Sphingomicrobium sp. | reverse complement strand
CCCTTCAACTTCGCCTATAGAGGGCGCATGACGACCGCTTCCAAACAGACCCGGATTTTTCTAAGATCGATCCACGGAATGAAGCAACGTATTGACCATGCCGGAGGCTGCTCTTGCGCGTCACGCATCCGACCCTGCTTACTTCGTGGCGATCGATCGAAGCGGTAAAATCTGGCGTTCCATCCCGATTGATCTGAAAGTAATTCAGACCGAGGCGGAAGCGATTCTGCAAGCAAGGGTGAAGGTTGCGATGATGAAGCAAACTTATGCTTCGAAGTGCATTGCTGGCGACGACTTTGAAGGTAGGGTGATCGCTTGATTAATTCCGTCATACGCAGTGCTCGCGTTATCCTCTCGACCGGCATCACCATGGCCGTCGCCGAGGCCGGGCCCGCCGACGCGCTGCCCGTCATCCTGCTCCACGGTTTTCCCGAATCGCACCGCACCTGGGCCAGGGTTGCGCCGTTGCTCGCCGACCGTTTCCGCCTGATCATGCCCGACCTGCGCGGCTTCGGCGAGAGTGACCGGCCGCAGGAGGTCGCCGCTTACGCCACCGACACGCTCGTCGCCGACCTGTTCGCGCTCGCCGATGCCTGCGGCGTCGATCGCTTTGCCTTGGTCGGACACGACTGGGGCGGCGCGGTCGCCTGGGCCGCGGCCTTGCGCGGTAACCCACGGGTCGAGCGGCTGGCGATCGTCAATTCGCCCCACCCGGCAATCTTCCAGCGCTCGATCGTCGAGGATCGGGCCCAGCGCGCCGGATCGCAATATATCCGCGCCTTCCGCGACCCGGGGATGGAGGCGGGGATCGCCGCGATGGGGATCGACCGTTTCTTCGACAAGAGCTTCCGGGGCCACGTCGACCTCGCCACCATCGACCCCGACGAGCGCGCGCACAGCATCGCCGACTGGAGTCGCCCCGGCGCGCTGACCGCGATGTTCAACTGGTACCGCGCCTCGCTCATCCTGGTCCCGGCGATGGACAAGGACGCCGTCGTTCCCGACTGGGTCGACCGGGTTCCGCGATTGACGATCCCGCTGCGGATCATCTGGGGGCTCGACGACAAGGCACTGCTCCCTGTCCAGCTCGATAAGATCGGCGAGGTCGGCGACGATGTGACTGTCGTTCCGCTCCACGGGGTAGGCCATTTCGCGCCGTGGCAGGCGCCCGCTTTGGTCGCCGCCGCGCTCGCGCCCTTCCTTGAGGGACATGAAGCCGCTACAGGCGCCCCCTTATGATCCGATCGACTTCGCGCTCCGCCGCCCGGCTCGCCGCCGTGCAGGCGCTCTACCAGCAGGAGATGGAGGGCACGCCGACCCCCAAGCTGATCCACGAATTCCACGCCCACCGCCTCGGCGCGACGATCGAGGACGTGACCTATGCCGACGCCGAGGAGAGTTTCTTCGACGATCTTGTCAGCGGCACCGCGGCGCGGCTCGGCGAGATCGACGAACTGATTTCGGCGCGGCTCGCCGAGGGATGGAGCCTCGCCCGGCTCGACAAGCCGATGAAGGCGCTGCTCCGCGTCGGCGCCTATGAATTGATCGCCCGCGCCGACGTTCCCGTCGCCACCGTGATCACCGAATATGTCGATGTCGCCAAGGCGTTCTACGACAAGCGCGAAACCGGCTTCGTCAACGGCCTGCTCGACGCCCTCGCCAAGGCCGCGCGACCAACCTAGGGCCACGCTCAAGCGCGGTCGTGCTGCGCCATCCAGATCCGCAGCAACGCCGCATAATCGACCGGATTATCGATCCAGGCGGAATGCGCCGAGTGTTCGATCACGCGAAAACTGGCATGCGGCACGATACGGGCAAAACGGGCCACCGTGGCCGGCGTGGCTTCGTCATGGCGCCCCGCCAAAAACAGGGTCTTGCGGCCCTCGAGCTGCTCGAGCAGCGGCCGCCCGTCGTAGTTCCGAAGCGTTCCGGTCGAGCTGAACTCGGTCGGGCCCCACATATATTCATAGAGGTCGGTCGAGAATCGGCGCGGCAACGCCTTGGCGTAAGCATCGACCGCCGCGGGAACCTCATCGCGGCGGACGTGACGCGCATAGAAAGCCTCGGTCGCGACTTCGCATGGCGGGCCCGAAACGATGGCCCGTTCGCAGGCGGCGAGCGTTCGGCGAGTTGCGGGCGGCATCCGGGACTGCAAACGGCGCGCATCGTCGAGCCACAGCGCGGTCGAGACGAGCGGTGACTGCAGCACCACGCTGGCAAGTTCGGCCGGGCGCCGCGCGGCATATTCCAGCGCGACCGTCCCGCCCCAGCTCGCGCCCAGCACGTGCCAGCGGCCGATCGACAGCGCCGTGCCGATCGCCGCTAGCTCATCGACGAACCGCTCGACCCGCCAATTCTCTTGCTTCCCCGGCTGGTCGGAACGTCCGGTGTCGAGCTGATCGTAGAGGATGACGGCACGCTCATCGGCAAGCGAGGTCGCGTTGAGGAAATTGGCGTGCGAACTCCCCGGCCCGCCATTGACGCAGATCAGCGGCGGTCGCGGCCCGGCGAGATTGCCGTTGATCCGCACATAAGCGCGTCCGCCCGGCACGGCGATCATCTGTTCGCGGTCGGGACGAATGCGGACCCCGGGAAGCAATGGGCCAATCTTCGCCAACGACGGCGATGCCAGACCCGCGGCGCCGATGACAACGAAACCTCGCCGGTCGATTTGTATCCCCACGCCCCTGCCCTTCGTTATAAGGACTCCATGTTCACTCGCTCGGCCAGCAAAAATCAATGAGCTTGGGGGAGCTCGACTTCATCGAGGCGCTGCGGGCGATTGCCACCGACCCTGCGGCGCGCGGGCTGGCTGACGATGCCGCCGTTCTTGGTGACCTCGTGCTGACCCACGACAGCATCGCCGAAGGAGTTCATTTCCTGCCCGACGATCCCCCTGCTTCGGTGGGGTGGAAGCTGGTCGCGGTCAATCTGTCCGACCTCGCCGCGAAGGGAGCCGAGCCGCTCGCCGCGCTGATGAGCGTGACCATATCGGGCGACGGGGTGTGGGAACGCGCGTTCCTCGCCGGGGTCGCCGCTGCGTGCGAGGCCTATGCCTTGCCGCTGGTCGGGGGCGACACCATCGCCTTGCCGATCGACGCCCCGCGCGTGCTCGGTCTGACCGCCATCGGGCGCGGCGGCGCCACCGTCCCGTCGCGAGCCGGGGGCAAGCCCGGCGACCGGCTGTGGCTGGTCGGGACCCTGGGCGATGCCGCCGCCGGCCTCGCCGTCCTGCGCGCCGACCGCCATGCCGAAGGCGTATTGGTCGAGGCCTATCGCCGCCCCGTCCCGTTGCTCGCCGCGGGACGCTTGCTGGCCCCTCATGCCCACGCGATGATGGACGTGTCCGACGGGCTGCTGCTCGATCTGTCGCGGCTGTGCAACGCCAGCGGCTGCGGCGCGGCGCTCGATCTCGATGCGCTCCCGCTCACCCGCGCTTTCATCGCCGAGCGCGGCCAGCATCGCGCCGCGCGCCTGTTCGCCGCCACCGGGGGCGACGACTATGCCTTGCTCGCGGCCTGCGCGCCCGATTGGGACCCGACCTTAAGCCTTTGTTTACCGACGGGAGCGATGATCACCCCGATCGGCTTCCTGATCGACGGCGGCGGCATGAGCCTGGCCGACGCCGACGGTGAAGTGCCGCACCCGGAGGTTCTTGGTTATGAGCATCATCACCGCAAATCGACCGCGCCAATGGCTGATTGCGACGCTTGGGCTCGCGTCGGGCATGCTCGCCGCCCTGATCATCCACTAAGTCGATAAGGCCGGCTGCAAAGCGGGTTGCCAGCGCCCGAATCCCCGTTACACCTTGACCATTCGTCTAGCTTTCGTCCGGCTCGCCTGGTCGCTCGCTCCACGGTCAACGGGGGAATTTCATCACCATGAACCTGGTACTTATCGCGATCGCCTGCGGCGTCGTTGCGCTGTTTTACGGCCTCCTCACCAGTCAGCAGGTGCTGCGCGCCTCGCCCGGCAACACCAAGATGATCGAGGTCGCGGCCGCGATCCAGGAAGGTGCATCGGCCTATCTGCGGCGCCAGTATATCACGATCACCGCCGTCGGCGTCATCGTCGCCGTGCTGGTGTTCCTGTTCCTCGGCGCGCTGTCGGCGTCGGGCTTTGTGCTCGGGGCCGTGCTGTCGGGGGCGACCGGATTCGTCGGCATGAACATTTCGGTGCGCGCCAACGTCCGGACCGCCCAGGCGGCGAGCGAGGGCCTGCAGCAGGGGCTGACGATGGCATTTCGCGCCGGCGCGATCACCGGCATGCTCGTCGCCGGACTCGCCTTGCTCGCGATCGCGGTGTTCTTTTACTACCTCGTCGCCATGGCCGGAAATGCTCCTGGCAGCCGTCCAGTCACCGATTCGCTGGTCGCGCTGGCGTTCGGCGCTTCGCTGATCTCGATTTTCGCCCGGCTGGGTGGGGGCATCTTCACCAAGGCCGCCGACGTCGGCGCCGACCTCGTCGGCAAGGTCGAGGCCGGAATTCCCGAGGACGACCCCCGCAACCCGGCGGTCATTGCCGACAACGTCGGGGACAATGTCGGCGACTGCGCCGGGATGGCCGCGGATCTGTTCGAAACCTATGTCGTGACGATCGGCGCCACGATGGTCCTCACCGCGCTGCTCGTGCGCAACGCCGGTGACGGCCTGCTCGCGTTGATGAGCCTGCCGCTGCTGATCGGCGGGGTGTGCGTGATCACCTCGATCATCGGCACCTATTTCGTCCGCCTCGGCCGGAGCACGAACATCATGGGCGCGATGTACAAGGGCTTCGGGGTCACCGCTGCGCTGTCGGCGGTCGCGATCTACTTCGCCACTCGCTTTGCGCTGGGCAACCTCAATGCCGACATCAACGCCGGCGGGCGCGTGTTCAGCGGGATGGACCTTTACTGGTGCATGCTGCTCGGGCTGGTCATTACCGGGCTGATCATCGTGATCACCGAATATTACACCGGGACCAATTATCGCCCGGTGCGATCGATCGCCAAATCGTCCGAGACCGGACACGGCACCAACGTCATTCAGGGCCTCGCGATCAGCCTTGAATCGACCGCGCTGCCGACCCTCGTGATCTGCGCCGGGATCATCATCGCCTTCCTCCTGGCGGGCCTGATGGGAATCGCCTTCGCCGCCACCGCTATGCTTGCCTTGGCGGGCATGGTGGTCGCGCTCGACGCCTACGGTCCGGTCACCGACAATGCCGGCGGGATCGCCGAAATGGCCGGGCTCGACGACAGCGTGCGCGACAAGACCGATGCCCTCGACGCGGTCGGCAACACCACCAAGGCGGTGACCAAGGGCTATGCGATCGGCTCGGCCGGACTTGCCGCGCTGGTGCTGTTCGCGGCCTACACCACCGACTTGCGCGAGTTCTTCCCCGACCTCACGGTCAACTTCAGCCTCGAAAACCCTTATGTCATCGTCGGCCTGCTGCTCGGCGCGCTGCTGCCCTATCTGTTCGGGGCGATGGGGATGACCGCGGTCGGCCGCGCCGCGGGCGACGTGGTCAAGGACGTGCGCGAACAGTTCCGCACCAATCCCGGGATCATGGATGGCACCAGCCGGCCCGATTATGCGCGGACGGTCGATCTCGTCACGCGCGCCGCGATCAAGGAGATGATCATTCCCTCGCTGCTTCCGGTGCTGGCGCCGATCCTGGTCTATTACGTGATCAGCGCCGTCGCCGGCCAGGCCGAGGGCTTCGCCGCGCTCGGCGCCCTGCTCCTCGGCGTCATCGTCAGCGGGCTCTTCGTCGCCATCTCGATGACCTCGGGCGGCGGCGCGTGGGACAATGCCAAGAAATATATCGAGGACGGCCATCACGGCGGCAAGGGCAGCGAGGCGCACAAAGCCGCGGTCACCGGCGACACCGTCGGCGATCCGTACAAGGACACCGCCGGCCCGGCAGTCAATCCGATGATCAAGATCACCAACATCGTCGCCTTGCTGCTGCTGGCGGCGCTGGCGCACGGCGCCGCCTGATCGGGATCGGGTAAACGCCCAGCGGGGCGCTCGACCTGTCTCCCTGGCGGGCCGGGCGCCCCGCTTCCTTTTTTCGCGCTTCGCGGTTAAGGGCATTCGACTTTTATTGATTTACCCCGAAGGATTTGAATGGCCAAGGAAGAACTGCTCGAAATGCGCGGCCGGATCGCCGAACTGCTGCCCAACGCCATGTTCCGGGTCGAGCTGGAGAATGGCCATGAAGTGCTTGGCCACACCGCGGGCAAGATGCGCAAGAACCGCATCCGCGTCCTGACCGGCGACGAAGTGCTGGTCGAACTGACGCCCTACGACCTGACCAAGGGGCGCATTACCTATCGCTTCATGCCCGGTCGCGGGGGTCCCACGCCCAACGCGTGACGCAGCCCATGCGGCTGATCCTCGCCTCGGCGAGCCCGCGCCGCCTTGACCTCCTCGCCCGCATCGGCGTCATCCCCGACGCCATTGAACCCGCCGATATCGACGAGAGCGTGCCGTCGGGCGAGTTGCCGCGCGACCATGCCCTGCGCCTGGCGAGCGAAAAAGCCGCCGCGGTTGCACTGCGCTTTCCCGATGCCCTTGTGCTCGCCGCCGACACCGTGGTCGCGGTCGGACGCCGCATCCTGCCCAAGGTCGAGGATGAAACGACCTTGCGCCAGTGCATGGCGCTGCTGTCGGGACGCCGCCACCGCGTCATGACCGGAGTCGCGCTGGCACTTCCCGGCGGCGGCCAACGCCGCCGCGTGGTCGAAACGACGATCGCGATCAAACGGCTCAGCGCGCAGGAAATCGATTTTTACGCTGCTCAGGACGAATGGCGCGGCAAGGCTGGCGGATACGCCCTGCAAGGCTATGGCGAAGTCTACGTCCGCCATCTCGCCGGAAGCTATTCCAACGTCGTCGGCCTGCCGTTGGGCGAGACGCGACACTTGCTCAAGAGCGCCGGGTTCGCGCTTGCCTGAGTGGCTGATCGAGCGCGGCATCGGCGAGACCCGGGCGGTGCTGGTCGAGCACGGCGCGATCATCGAAGCGCGCATCGAGCGCGATGGGATCGTTCGCGCAGGAACCGTCCTGTCCGCGCAACTGGTCGAAACCGGACGCCTTGCGGTGGCTCGCGCCGGTGGAATTGATTATTTGCTGCCCAAGGGCGCGCCGGGGATCACGCACGGCGCGGCGCTGACGATCGAGGTCACGCGGGAAGCGCTAGCCGGGGCCGAGCCGTGGAAGCGGCCACTGGCGCAGGTCACCGATGCCGCGCCCGCCCCTGCCCCAACGCTGGCCGGCTACGACCTCGCTTTTCCAGCGCCGACCGATGCGTTGGAGCATGTCGGCTGGTCCGACCTGCTCGACGAAGCGCGCGGCGGGATCGTCGCCTTTGCCGGGGGCGAGTTGCGGGTCGCGCTGACCCCGGCGATGACTCTGATCGATGTCGACGGCCACTTGCCTCCCGAGCAACTCGCGCTGGCCGGTGTCGAGGCCGCCGCGCGAACCATCCGCCGCCACGGCGTTACCGGCTCGATCGGGATCGACCTGCCGACGATCGCCGGCAAGGCTGCGCGCCAGTCGGTCGCCCAAGCGGTCGATGCGATCCTGCCCCAGCCGTTCGAGCGCACCGCCGTCAACGGTTTCGGCTTCCTCCAGATCGTCCGCCAGCGCCGCCGTGCCAGCCTGTTCGAACTTGCCGCCGAGCGCGCCACCTTCGAGGCCCGCGCCCTGCTCCGCCGGGCGGCGCGCGAGACCGGGGCGATCGCGCTGGTCGCGCATCCGGCTATAATCGCCGCGCTTGAGCCCGACTGGCTCGACCAACTTCAAGCGCAGGTCGGCGGCGCGGTAAGCTTGCGCCGCGACGCGACACTCGCCATGTCGGCGGCTTATGCCCAGCCCGTCTAAGAAATGCCCCTTGTGCGGCCAGCCCTCCGCCCCCGTCCACGCCCCGTTCTGCAGCCGCGGGTGCAAGGATCGCGACCTGCTCAAATGGCTCGGCGACGGCTATGCCATCCCCGGCCCGCCGGCGACGAGCGACGGGCTGGACAGCGACGAACACGGCGGTTAGGGAGCCGTTCCCGGGCGCTCGTCCGGGCGTGCCCGGGTAGCTCAGTTGGTAGAGCATGCGACTGAAAATCGCAGTGTCGGCGGTTCGACCCCGTCCCCGGGCACCACTTTCCTTTTCGGTCCGCTTGCGAAGCGGGGCCGCCCGCGACAGGCGCCTGAAACCGTATCAAGGCTGTCAATCGTGAGTGAGTCATTGGCAGCCAGCCATGCTCCATCGCACCCCACTGACCTTAATGATCATTCAAACTGGACGCCTCGGTATTCCCGGGGCACCAATTGGGGCTTGCGGAGTTGGGTTGAAGGCGGGGCGCCGCGAAAGCTGGCACTCGCTAGAAGCGAGGATTCCGATGCATCTCACCGTAAATGGCACCGAAGTCCCAGTTCCAACCGATCCGCGCGTATCGTTGCTCGATCATCTCCGCGAGGCGCTTCATCTCACCGGGACAAAAAAGGGCTGCGACCAGGGGGCGTGCGGAGCGTGCACCGTTCTGGCGGAAGGGGAGCGGATTTTGTCGTGCCTTGCGCTCGCGGTGCAATATGCTGGGCAGAAGATCACCACCATCGAGGGAATCGGCTCGGTGACCGACCTCCACCCCCTTCAGCAAGCATTCGTCGAGCATGACGGGCTTCAATGCGGATATTGTACGCCAGGCCAAATCTGCTCGGCGGTCGCAATGGCCGCCGAGGCGCGAGCCGGGATGCCGAGCCACGTCTCGGACGACCTTTTGGCGGACACTTTTCCACTAAGCCATGATGAGCTGCGAGAGCGCATGAGTGGCAATCTATGCCGGTGCGGCGCCCATAACGGAATCATTGCCGCGATCGCAGAAATCTTTGCCGAGGAAGCCCACGGTGACGAGAGACTTATTGTGGAACTGGGCCAATGACTCCTTTCACTTACGCCCGCGCGGACGACGCCGACGAAGCGATCCGTCTGGGCTCCGCGAAAGGAGCCAAATATCTTGGCGGCGGCACCAACTTGGTCGATTTGGCTCGCCAGACAGTCGAGCGGCCATCGGCTCTGATTGACGTGACCGCCCTCGACCGAACCATCCGTGAAACCGATGACGGCGGCCTTATCATCGGCGCGGCCGTCCGGAACTCCGCGCTCGCGGCCAACCGGCGCATTCGTGCGAACTACCCGATGCTGACGCGCGCGATTCTGGCTGGGGCGAGTGCGCAAATCCGCAATATGGCGACGGTTGGCGGCAACCTGCTTCAGCGCACACGCTGTCCCTATTTTTACGACAATGAAGGCTCAAGCTGTAACAAGCGTTCCCCGGGGCAGGGTTGCGACGCGATTGGCGGGTTCCATCGTTATCACTCTATCCTCGGCGCATCAGCCTCCTGCATCGCGTCTCACCCTTCGGATATGGCGGTGGCGCTCGCTGCGTTGGGCGCAGTCGTGCATTGCGAAGGAAAAAATGGCGGCAGGAGGGCCATTCCGCTCAACGATCTATATCGCTTGCCGGCCGCACAGCCCGAGATCGAAACCGTGCTCGAGCCCTCGGAACTCATCACCGCGATCGAGCTGCCATCGCTGCCCATGTCACGCAACTCGACCTATCGCAAAGTCCGCGACCGCTCGAGCTATGCCTTTGCGCTCGTGTCGGTTGCCGCCGCTCTGGAGGTCAGAGATGGTCGAATCCTCGACATACGCCTTGCGCTCGGCGGCGTCGCGCCCAAGCCTTGGCGAGCGGAAGCGGCCGAAGCCGCCCTGATCGGGCAACCCGCGACGGAGGCGGCATATCTTGCGGGAGCCAATGCCGAATTGGCGCGGGCAGAGACGCTGCCGCTCAACGCCTTCAAGGTCGAGCTTGCCAAGCGGACGATCGTCGCCGTCCTCGGTGACTTGGCGAAAGCAGCGGAGGGAAGGTCATGAGCATCATCGCGGACGGCAAACAGGCGATGCAAGGATTGATTCAGGGCGCACTGTCCAAAGCGGTTGCGCTTGCCCCGGACAGTTGGGTTCCCGGCGGCGAGCCCGACCCTCTCATCCGGCATCAGCATGGCCATATTGGCAAGCCCTTCTCGCGAATCGACGGGCCGCTGAAGGTCGCGGGCCAAGCGCCCTTTGCTGCCGAATATGCCCTGGATGACATGGTGTACGCAGCCCTTGTGCATTCGACGATTGCAAAGGGCAAGATTGTTCGGCTGGACACCACAGAGGCCGAGGCCGTGACGGGGGTGGTCGCGATCATGACCTACGCGAATGCGCCGCGGCTCAAGCCACCACCCGTCTTCCTATCGGCTGCAAAGGCGGCCGGCGGAGACAATCTGCCCGTGATGCAGGATGAAACCATCCGCTGGAACGGTGAGCCGGTCGCCGTGGTGCTTGGCGAGACTCAAGAGCAGGCTGATCATGCCGCTTCGTTGGTCAAGGTCCTGTATCAGGAAGCAAGCGCATCAACCTCATTTGCCGAAGCCGTGGCGAAAGGTGCGACGGCGAGCACGTTCATGGGCCAGCCCCTTCACGACGAGAGAGGCAACGCCGAGGCGGCGCTGGCCGAGGCAGTCACCAAAGTCGATTCAAGGTACACCACCCCTCGCCACAACCACAATGCGATCGAACTTCACGGCGTCACGGTTCGGTGGCAAGGCGACACGCTCCACGTCCACGATGCGTCACAGCTTGTCGCGCACACGGCATGGTCGCTCGCCGAGATGTTCGGGCTGGACGAACATCAGGTCGTCGTCACTTCGCCCTTTGTTGGCGGTGGGTTCGGCGGCAAATGCCTGTGGCAGCACCAAGTGCTTGCCGCAGCAGCGTCGAAATTAAGCGGGCGGCCGGTCCGTCTCGTTCTCACCCGGGAAGGCGTTTATCGTATCGTCGGGGGACGCAGCCTGACCGAGCAGAGGTTCGCACTCGGCGCTCGGAGCGACGGCACGTTCACGGCGCTGATCCACACGGGCACGACCGCAAAGACCAGCGGCAATGTCATGCCCGAGCCATTTATCATGCCGGCTCGCAGTGCTTATTCGTCAGAAACCGTACTGCTCGATGTGCAATCGGTCGAACTCGACATGCTTTCCAACACCTTCATGCGCGCGCCGGGGGAAGCGGTTGGTACCTTCGCCCTTGAGTGTGCCGTCGACGAGCTTGCGGAGAAGCTCCAGATGGACCCGATCGAACTGCGTTTGCGCAACGAACCTTCGCAAGACCCCACGTCCGGCCTGCCCTTTTCGGCGCGCCATATCGATCGAGCATGGCGGTCCGGTGCCGAGAAGTTCGGCTGGCAACTGCGCTCGGCAGCGCCTCGCAGCCAACGCGATGGCGAATGGCTCGTCGGAATGGGCTGCGCGACTGCAACTTACCCTTATTATCGGATGCCGGGCGGGGCCGCGCGCGTGACGCTTACCGCCGATGGCCGTGCACAGGTCGATATCGCTGCCCATGAGATGGGGATGGGGACCGCGACGGCTCAGACGCAAATCGCCGCCGAACGGTTCGGCTTGCCGATGGAGGCGATCACCTTCACCTACGGTGATTCAACGCTTCCAGGCATCGTCCTTGCCGGGGGCTCACAGCAAACGGCCGCGATCGGCGCCTCGATCATCTCGGCCCATCGGACGCTGATCGAGGAGTTGCTGAAGCTCGCGGGCAACGACAGCCCCCTTGCAGGATTAAAGCCGGAAGAGATTGCGTGTCGCGACGCGGGGCTGTGCAAGATCGGCGATGATGAGCAGTTCGAAACCTATCGCTCCATTCTGACGCGGGCCGGCCGAACCGAGGTCTGTGTCGAAGCCGACGCGTCGCAGCCGTTGGAAACAATGCATTGGTCAATGCACAGCCACGGCGCAATGTTCGCAGAGGTTCGAGTAAATGCCTAACCTGCGAGACGCGCGTCAGCCGCTTCCTGGGTTCATTCGACTGCGGTCGGATCATGAATGCGAAAACAGCAGCAAGCCAATTCCGCGGCGGAATCATCATGGGCCTGGGAATGGCATTGATGGAAGACACGCAATTCGACGAACGAAGGGGTCGGGTGATGAACCCGAGCCTCAGCGATTACCATGTTCCGGTGCACATGGACGTGCCCGAGATCGAGGTCATGTGGACCGATATTCCCGATCCGCACTCGCCGATGGGCGCGCACGGCGTCGGCGAGATCGGAATTACCGGCACCGCTGCTGCCGTCGCGAACGCTGTTTACAATGCCACCGGAACCCGCGTTCGGGATTTGCCCATCACGTTGGACAAACTCCTTTTCTAGAAGAGGCCGGATCATCCCGATCGAACGGAACTCGTCGCCGGTGTCGCGACTTGAGCGTCGGTGAGGATCGCGACTTATAACGTCAACGGGATCAAGGGGCGCCTTGCGGTGCTTCTCGCCTGGCTCGATCAGGCCCGGCCCGACATCGTCACGCTCCAGGAACTGAAGGCCACCGCCGACGCCTTTCCCGCTGCCGAGCTTGCGGCGGCGGGGTATGACGCAATCTGGCATGGCCAGCAACGCTGGAACGGGGTCGCCATCCTGAGCCGCGTCGGACCCCCAGTCGAGACGCGACGCGGGCTGCCGGGGGATCCCGACCCGGCGCAAAGCCGCTACATCGAAGCGGCGGTCAACGGCATCATCGTCGGCGGCCTCTATCTGCCCAACGGCAATCCGCGGCCCGGACCCAAATTCGATTACAAGCTCGCCTGGTTCGAGCGCTTCGCCGCCCACGCCGCCAATCTGCTGAAGAGCAAGGTGCCGATCGTACTGGCCGGGGATTATAACGTGATGCCGGCCGAAATCGACGTCTACAAGCCCGAGCGCTGGGTCGATGATGCCTTGTTCGCCCCCGAAGTGCGCGCGGCCTTTGCCGATCTCGTCGCGCAGGGGTGGACCGATGCTTTGCGCACCCTGTACCCGGACGAGCGGATCTACACCTTCTGGCATTATTGGCGAACCTCGTTCGAGCGCGACGCGGGGCTCAGGATCGACCACCTTTTGCTCAGTCCCACGCTCGCCCCGCGGTTGATTGGCGCGGGAGTCGATCGCTTCGCGCGGGCGATGGACAAGACCAGCGATCATGCCCCGACCTGGATCGAGCTAGCGGACTAGGGCTTTTCCTGCGCCGTCCCGCCGCCTAGAGCCACGCGATGGCGACGCGTCCGACCCAGATCCGCCACGAGCGTCGCGCCGGCCTGTTGCTGATCGCGGCTGCGGCGATCGCGCTGATGCTCGCCAACGGCCCGCTCGCCGGGGCTTATCATCATCTCCTCGACGCGCGCCTCGGCCCCGCCATGCCGCGCCTCGGGGTGATGACCGTTCACCAATGGATTGCCGACGGCGCGATGGCCGTGTTCTTCCTGCTCGTCGGGCTCGAAGTGAAGCGCGAATGGTATGAGGGACGGCTCGCGACCCCCGCCGAGCGGCGCCTGCCGATCATCGCCGCGCTCGCCGGGATGGCGGCCCCCGCCTTGCTCTACCTTGCGGTGACACGCGGCGATCCCGCGCTTGCGCGGGGCTGGGCGATCCCCGCCGCGACCGATATCGCCTTTGCCATCGGGGTGCTCGCGATCCTCGGCCGCCATGCCCCGCCCGCCCTCAAGCTGCTGCTCGTCACGCTGGCGATCATCGACGACATCGGCGCGGTGGTGATCATCGCCATTGCGTACACCGCCGACCTCGACCGTGGCGCGCTTGCGGCGGCGCTGGCGGTGGCGGGCGTGATGGCCGCGATGGGCCAGTTCGGGGTGCGGCGGCTGACCCCCTTCGTGATCGGGTTCGCAATGCTGTGGCTGGCGATGCTCGCGAGCGGGGTTCACCCGACCATCGCCGGGGTGGTCGCCGCGCTGACCATCCCGCTCGGCAAAAGCGAGCGCCGCTCGCCGCTGCGCCGGCTCGAACATGTCATCCATCCGTGGGTGATGTTCGGAATCGTCCCCCTGTTCGGGCTTGCCTCGGCCGGGGTCGCGCTTGGCGGCGGGTTCGAGGCGCTTGCCGCCCCGCTCCCGCTCGCCATTCTCCTCGCGCTGTTCCTCGGCAAGCAGCTCGGCGTATTCGCCGCGATTGTCGCGGTGGTGAAGTCGGGCCTCGCGCCGATGCCGCGCGGCACCAGCTGGCGTCAATTGTGGGGTGCGGCGAGCCTCACCGGGATCGGCTTCACGATGAGCCTGTTCATCGGCGCCCTGGCCTTTCCCGCCAGCCCGGCGCTGGTGGAGGCGGCCAAGCTCGGCATCCTCGCGGGCTCCCTGCTGTCGGCGTTGATCGGCTTCGCCATCCTGCGCACCGCCCCGGCAACTCCGTCGGACCCCGAGGACAATGAGGATTGCGACGACCTGTTCGCCGCCGACGAGCCCGACGACCGCTGGCCGCGGGTGCCGATCGAGGGTGGACGAAGCACCCCCTGATCGGGCAGCATCGCAGCGCCGAGTGATGGAGGTGCGTGATGCGGTGGACGATTTCCCTGATGCTGCTGGTTGCCGTCCACGCGCCGGCGCCAGGGTCGAAGAGCTCGGCGCTGTCG
>CAXSCF010000002.1:8271-46221 GCA_964235815.1 uncultured Sphingomicrobium sp. | reverse complement strand
CACTGGCCCTTGACGCCGAGGTCCCCGGTCTTGGCGAGCAGCGGTAGAGCCGAGGCGACGCTCATGCCGCGCCGCCCTCTTCGACCTGTGTCGCGCCGGCGGCCGCCGCTCCGCCGATGCGCGGCGATTGGGTGGTGACGACCGACCGCGCGCCGTTGATGCTGGTCCACCTCGGCCGAATGGCCAATGGCGACGCCGGGACGGTGACTCGCCCGGGGGAGATGGAGATCGGCGCTGGGCAGGCGTTCAGCGGGCTCGGCGGTCCGATCATCACGCAGCGAATTGCCAGGATTACGCCGGTCGGCGAGACGTGGGAACTGACGCTGGTCCCGCGCCGGCCGACCGAACAACCGCCGGTGCTGACGATGCGGGTCGATGCGCACGGCAAGGCGCAGCTCGGGTGGAAGGGTGCCGGACTGGACGAGGTGCAGATCGAGCGTGCTGCGGCGGGGATCCGGCCAACCGCGACGTGGGACGCCAAACGGACTTATTACGCCGATGCCGACTGGCCGACCAACCCCGAGATGACCGCGATGTTCGAAGCCGACCAGGCCGACCGCGCGCCGGGGCTCGGCAAGATCGACTGGGCCAAGGCGACCGTGCGCGACACGGCGCACCGGGCGCGGACTCGGCAATTGCTCGATGCCGGCTTGCTCGCCAGCGGCGACGATTATTTCCACGCCGCCTTCATCTTCCAGCATGGCAACGATCCGGCGTCCTATCTCCTCGCCCACGTCCTCGCCACGACCGCCGTGGCGCGCGGGCGGCGCGACGGAGCGTGGATCGCAGCGGCGACGCTGGACCGCTATCTGCAGTCGATCGGACAGAAACAAGTCTATGGTACGCAGTTTCAGACCCCGCCCAGCGGCCCACCGACGCAGGAACCCTATGACCGTGGTTTCATGTCCGACGCGCTGCGGCGGATTGCGGGCGTTCAGTCGCAGGTCGAACAGGAACAGCGTCGCGCCGGGATGGAAGCCCTGTGGGCAACCCGCCAACCCCGAAAGCCGTGAAGCGCATGGGCCGTTGCCGCGACGGTCCCGCCCTTCCGACCGACCGGCATCGTTCGGCGCCGAGCCAGCATCGAGTCCACGGCTTGGCTAGGCGCCGCGCAACCCGAACTGGCGAACGATGAAGGCATAAAGTCGGGGTGAATTGCGGCGCACCGTCGCGCGGTCGAACGGGGGGCGCGCCGCGCGGCCGGCCAGCACCACGCTCGCCGTCATCGCGAAGAATTCAACCGGGTTGGACAACATATAGGCGCCTGCGGGGTAGTGACCGCTCGATTTTGCCTCGGCGTAGAAGCGCAGCACGTCGGGATTGGCGCGCCCGCCCGCCATCCGCGTCAACTGCCAGCGATGAATCAGCTCGTGGAGCAGCACCGGATCGGCCGGAGGCTGGACCCGCCGCGCCATGAACACTGCGCGTCCGGCGCGCGTCTTCGTGTCCTGCGCGACATCGACGAAGATCGGCTCTTGCGCAAAAAAGGACGCGGCATCGGCCGAGATTGGCAGCTGGCGGACCAACGCGACTTGCGCCGCCATCGACTGGTCGAGTTCGGACGAAGGCGGCGTCCCCTGCCAGTCGATCGCGAACCCGCCCGTCGCGGGGCTCGCCGCCGCCAGCGCGAGCGCGATGCCGATCATGCGCGCTACAGCTTTTCGGTCAATTCAGGGACGATCTTGAACAGGTCGCCGACCAGCCCGACGTCGGCAACCTGAAAGATCGGAGCATCTTCGTCCTTGTTGATGGCGATGATGACTTTGCTGTCCTTCATGCCAGCCAGATGCTGGATTGCACCCGAAATGCCGATCGCCAGATAGACCTCGGGGGCGACGATCTTGCCCGTCTGGCCGACCTGATAATCATTGGGGGCATAGCCCGCATCGACCGCCGCGCGCGACGCCCCGACCCCGGCGCCGAGCTTGTCGGCGAGCGGATCAATCAAGGCATGGAACTGCTCGCTGCTGCCGAGCGCACGGCCGCCCGAGACGATGACCTTGGCGCTGGTCAGCTCGGGCCGCTCGGACTTGCTGAGTTCGGCCGAAACGAACTCGGCCTTGCCCGACGCGGAGCCGGCGTCGACGGCTTCGACGGTTCCGCCGCCGCCTTCGGCACTGGCTTTGTCGAACGCGGTACCGCGAACGGTGACGACCTTCTTGGCATCGCTCGACTGGACCGTCGCGATGGCGTTGCCGGCATAGATCGGGCGGGTGAACGTGTCCTCGCCCTCGACCGACAGGATGTCGGAAATCTGCATCACGTCGAGCAAGGCGGCGACGCGCGGGGCGACGTTCTTGCCGGTGGTGGTCGAGGAGGCGAAAAAGGCGTCGTGGCTGGCCATCAGCGCCACCGCGATCGGCGCGACGTCCTCGGCCAGCTGATGCTCGAGATGCGCGCCATCGGCGACATGGACCTTGCCCATCCCGGCGATCCTGGTCGCGGCATCGGCGACGGAACCGACGTTCGATCCCGCGACGAGCGCATGGACATCCCCCAGCTTCGCGGCGGCGGTAACGGTGGCGAGCGTTGCATCCTTGATCGCGCCGCCTTCATGTTCGACCAATACCAGGGTTTTCATTTGGCGACTCCCAGAGCCTTGAGCTTTTCGACCAGTTCATCGACCGAAGCGACCTTGACGCCGGCGCTTCGCTTGGCCGGCTCGACCACCTTCAAGGTGGTCAGGCGCGGGGCGATGTCGACCCCGAAATCGGCCGCGGTCTTGTTGGCGAGCGGCTTGGCCTTGGCCTTCATGATGTTGGGCAGGCTGGCGTAGCGCGGCTCGTTGAGGCGCAGGTCGGTGGTGACGACCGCCGGGGTGGCAAGCTTCAAGGTTTCGAGTCCGCCATCGACTTCGCGCGTCACGCTGACGCTGCCCTCGGCGAGATCGACCTTCGAGGCGAAGGTGCCCTGCGGCCAGCCGAGCAAGGCGGCGAGCATCTGCCCGACCTGGTTCGAATCGTCGTCGATCGCCTGCTTGCCGAGGATCACGAGACCCGGCTGCTCCTCGTCGGCGATGGCCTTCAGGATCTTGGCGACGGCGAGCGGCTCGACGTCGGTTTCGCTGGTCACGAGGATAGCGCGGTCGGCGCCCATGGCGAGCGCGGTGCGGAGCGTTTCCTGCGCCTTGGCGGGGCCGATCGAGACGACGACGACTTCGGTCGCGGCGCCCTTTTCCCGCAGGCGAATGGCTTCCTCGACGGCGATTTCGTCGAACGGGTTCATCGACATCTTGACGTTGGCAAGGTCGACCCCGCTGCCGTCCATCTTGACCCGCGGCTTGACGTTGTAATCGATCACCCGTTTGACCGCGACGAGAAGCTTCATCCGAAATCCCTTTCTGCATCGTCACCACAGGCTTGACCCGGGATCCGCCTTTTTCTGCCTAACTCTCAAGAAAGGAAGGCAGGCCCCGGATCAAGTCCGGGTGACGATCTATCACGCGGCGTTCTTCACTTCGGCGACGATCTTGCGGGCCGCGTCGCCGAGGTCGTTGGCGGCGACGATCGGGAGGCCCGAGTTGGCGAGGATGTCCTTGCCCTGCTCGACGTTGGTGCCTTCGAGGCGGACCACCAGCGGCACCGACAGATGCACTTCGCGGGCGGCGGCGACGATGCCGTCGGCGATGATGTCGCACTTCATGATGCCGCCGAAGATGTTGACCAGGATGCCCTTCACCGCGGGGTCGGCGAGGATGATCTTGAACGCCGCGGTGACCTTTTCCTTGTTGGCGCCGCCGCCGACGTCGAGGAAGTTGGCGGGGAAGGCGCCGTTCAGTTTGATGATGTCCATCGTCGCCATCGCGAGGCCCGCGCCGTTGACCATGCAGCCGATGTCGCCGTCGAGCTTGATGTAGGCGAGGTCGTATTTCGACGCCTCAATCTCCATCGGATCCTCCTCGGTAAGATCGCGCAAGGCGACCAAGTCCTTGTGGCGGAACATGGCGTTGCCGTCGAACGCGACCTTGGCGTCGAGCACGAGCAACTTGCCGTCGTCGGTGACGGCCAAGGGGTTGATCTCGATCTGCTCGGCGTCTGTGCCGAGGAAGGCGTCGTAGAGCTTGGAGGCGACGTTGGCGGCCTGCTTGGCGAGGTCGCCGGTGAGGCCGAGCGCGGCGGCGACGGCGCGGCCGTGGTGGGGCATGAAGCCCGTCGCAGGATCGATGGTGATCGACTGGATCTTTTCGGGGGTGTCGTGGGCGACGGCTTCGATGTCCATTCCCCCTTCGGTCGAGACGACCATCGCGATTCGGCCGCTGTCGCGGTCAACGAGCAGGGCGAGGTAATATTCCTGAGCGATATCAACGCCGTCGGTGATGTAGAGGCGCTGGACCTGCTTGCCCGCGTCGCCGGTCTGGATGGTGACCAGCGTGTTGCCGAGCATGTCGGTAGCGGCGGCGCGGACCTCGTCGATCGAGCGGGCGAGGCGCACCCCGCCCTTGGCGTCGGGGCCGAGTTCGGTGAACTTGCCCTTGCCGCGGCCGCCGGCATGGATCTGCGCCTTGACCACCCACAGCGGGCCGGGAAGCTGCTGGGCCGCCGCGACGGCTTCGTCGGCGCTCATCGCGGCATGGCCGGCGGGAACTGGAACGCCGAACTTGGCGAGCAATTCCTTGGCCTGATATTCATGGATATTCATGATGATTCCCGTAACTGTTCTGCCGCGTCCTAAAGCATGACTCGGACGCGAAGCCAAGCTAGGCTTGCCGAGTGAACGCCCCACCGCCGCGCAAGATCATTCATATCGACATGGACGCGTTCTACGCCAGCGTCGAGCAACGCGACGACCCGTCACTGCGCGGCCAGCCGGTCGCGGTCGGGGGCGGGCATCGCGGCGTGGTCGCCGCGGCGAGTTACGAAGCGCGGGTGTTCGGGGTGCGATCGGCGATGCCGTCGGTCACCGCCAAGCGCCGCTGCCCCGGGCTATTGTTCGTTAAGCCGCGGTTCGATGTCTACAAGGAAGTCAGCCAGCAAATTCGCGCGATTTTCGCCGACTATACCGAGCTGATCGAGCCGCTAAGCCTCGACGAGGCCTATCTCGATGTCAGCGAGGACCGGCAAGGGCTGGGCAGTGCGCGCGCAATTGCCGAGGAGATTCGGGCGCGGATCAGGGCCGAAACCGGGCTCACCGCATCAGCCGGCGTGAGCTATTGCAAGTTCATTGCCAAATTGGCCAGCGACCAGCACAAGCCCGACGGGATCTGCGTCATTCCGCCGCACAAGGGCGCGGCGTTCGTCGCGACGCTGCCGGTCAAGCGCTTCCACGGGGTCGGCCCGGTGACCGCCGCCAAGATGGAGCGGCTCGGGATCATGACCGGGGCCGACCTCGCCAACTGGTCGCTGAGCGAGCTCGATGCGCATTTCGGAAGTTCGGGCAATTGGTACTGGCGGATCGCGCGGGGGATCGACGAGCGCCCGGTTCGCGGCAATCGGGCGCACAAGTCGGTCAGCGCCGAGCGCACCTTCGACGCGGATTTGCATGAGCCCGAGGCGCTGGCCACCGAGCTTATCCGCGTCGCCGGGCTGGCGTGGACACGGATCGAGCGTAGCGGGGCGCGCGGCCGAACGGTGACACTCAAAGTGAAGTTCGCCGATTTCACACTGATCACGCGATCGAAAAGCTTTGCCGCGCCGATCGAAACGCTCGCCGCGTTCGAGGCCGCCGGGCAGACACTTTTGATGTCGCTCTATCCGATTCCGCGAGGGATAAGGTTGCTGGGCCTGGGCGTCCATTCGATCGTCGATCCGGCGGTCGATGGTCCCGAGCAACTGGGACTCGCGATCGATTGAAAAATATGCTATAAAATTGTCACAGGCCGATGCGTTCCGTCTCGGTCACTTCATGCAGGATCATTTGCAAGGCGTTGGGCCGTGACCGGGGGGTCGCTGTTGGGGGGCGAACATACGGTGCGTTTTCGGCCAGGCGCCTGGCGACGATTTGAGAAAGGCTCAATTGTATGGCGGCGAAAGCCCTTAGCTTCGATGTTGGCGATTTCGTGGTGTACCCCAAGCACGGCGTCGGCCGCGTGGTCGAACTCCAGAATACCGAAATCGCCGGCACCAGCCTCGACCTTTACGTCCTTCGCTTCGAGAAAGAGCGCATGACCTTGCGCGTTCCCGTCGGCAAGGCGGATTCGGTCGGAATGCGCAAATTGTCGTCGGACAAGACGATGAAGGACGCGCTCGAGACCCTCAAGGGCAAACCCAAGGTCAAGCGCACGATGTGGTCGCGCCGCGCCCAGGAATATGAAGCCAAGATCAATTCGGGCGATTTGACTTCGATCGCCGAAGTGACCCGCGACCTGTTCCGCGCCGACGACCAGCCCGAGCAAAGCTATTCGGAGCGGCAAATCTTCGAAGCCGCTTCGTCGCGCCTCGCCCGCGAGCTAGCGGCGATGGAAGAGGTCGACGAGCCGACCGCGTTGAAGCAAATCCTTGAGATCCTCAACAAGGCTGCCGCAATTCACAACAAAGCCAAGGCCGAAGCGGCGTAAGCCGATTCACCAGGCCGAACGAACAAGGCGTCCTCCGCAAGGAGGGCGCCTTGTTCTTTTTGCCTTGCACCAATGCCCCCTTCGCTGTATTATGGATATAATACGGTAACGGGAGGACCAGCCCATGAAACGTGCTTTTTCCTTATCCTCGATCAGTGCGATCGCGTTGCTCGCGGGCGGCTGCAACTTCGGCCAAGCCAAGGAACGCAACGCCGGCCCCGCGATCGACCGCAGCTATGCGCTTGGTGCGTTCGACCGGGTGGTGGTCGCTGGCGCCTATGACGTTGTCGTCACCACCGGCGGTCAACCCGGCGCGGTCGCTCACGGCGGGCAGGCGATCCTCGACGCGACCGACATCAAGGTCGAGGACGGCGTGCTGGTGATCGGCCCGCGCAAGCATGACGGGATGAACTGGAATTGGGGCAAGCAGGGCAAGGTCACGGTCGCCGTCAGCGCGGCGGCGATCCGCGGCGCAACCCTCGCCGGATCGGGCGATGTGCGGATCACCAAGGTCGCGGGAGGCGATTTCAAGGGCAATGTCGCGGGATCGGGTGATATGTCGATCGACCGGATCGACGCCGGAGCGGTCGAACTGGCGATTGCCGGATCGGGCAATATTCGCGCCGCCGGGGCGACCAACACGCTTGAGGTCAGCAGCGCCGGGTCGGGCGATATCGACCTGGCTTCGCTGGTCGCGGCGCAAACGCGCGTCGCGATCGTCGGATCGGGCAACGTCCGCGCCACCGCCAGCGTCAGGGCCGACGTAACGACGATGGGATCGGGGGATGTCGACCTTACCGGCGGCGGCAAGTGCACGGTGTCGAAGCATGGATCGGGCGACGTCAACTGCACGTGAGCCAAAGCGCGGACGGCGCGCACACTCGATCCGCGCCTCCGCGCCGACCAGCAAGCATCGCGACCGCGCTAGCGAATTGTTAACCATCTTGGGCGAAGGTGCGGCATGCGTATTTCAGCCCTGGTCGCCCTCGCCACTGCAACCGCTTTCGCCGCGCCATTGGCCGCGGCGGAGCGCAATTATTCGGTAACCGATTTTACCCGCATCAGGGTCGAAGGTCCGTTCGCGGTGACGCTGGCGACCAATGTGTCGCCGTTTGCGCGCGCCTCGGGCAGTTTGCGTGCGCTTGATCGCGTCTCGCTAAGGGTCGAGGGGCGAACGCTGATCATCCGCACCGATCGTTTTGCATGGGGCGGCGCCGCCGACGAGGATGCCGGACCGGTGACGATCGCGGTCGGCACTCATGATCTCGAGCAGGCATCGCTCAACGGGCCTGGAAGCGTCGCCATCGACCGCGTGCGCGGGCTCGACTTTTCGCTCAATGCCTTTGGGTCGGGAGCGGTGAGCATCGCCGAGGTCGCGACCGACCGCCTGCATATTTTCGCGCAAGGGTCGGGATCGACCCGCGTTAGCGGGGTTACCAAGCGGCTCGACGCGGCGATCGATGGCCCGGGATTGATCGACGCATCGGGGCTGGCGGCGAAGGATGCCAGCTTGAGCGCATTCGGCCCGGCGTCGGTCCGCGCGAAGATTACCAACAGCGTCAAATTGATGGCGAGCGGAACGGCTACCATTGCCATAGAAGGCGGCGCGGCGTGCGAACGCAAGGTCGCCGGATCGGCAGTCGTGACGGGGTGCCGCTAGCCTGACGACACCCCGAGTTCGAATTTAGCTGCGACGACCGGAACGCGCGGTATCGCGAAAGATCTTGGCGAAGATCAGACCCGCAGCGCCGATTGCGAGCGTGGCGAGGATCGGGCTTTTCTTGGCCGCGACGATCGCTCGATCGGCCGTTTCGCGAACCTGCGGCGGGGCCTGGTCGAGCGCCGAGCGAAGCGCGTCCTGTGCACCGCCAAACATGTTCTGGCCGGTGCCGCGTGCCTGATTGGCGAGTCCATCGCTTTGCAGCTTGCGATCCCCGGTCAGATCTCCAAGCCCTTTTTGAGCGCGCCCACCAAGTGTGGTGGCCGAGCCTTCGATACGATCTTCGTTCATGATTCGATTCCTTTCCGACTGCCCGGAGGGACAGAATGGTTGGCGGTTCAACTGACGAGCGTAGCGGACTGTTCCGGATAATCGGTCTTGCCGAACCAGCTGCTGGCTGCTGGAAATCGAGTGAGACGCGCTTGCCAGCCACCCTGCTTTTGTCGCACTGCGCAATCCATGTTGAGCATGGACCAGATCAAGGCGAACCGGCCCGATGTCGAACGGGCGATCCGCGACAAGGGAGTCGATCTCGACCTTGACGCGCTGCAGGCGCTGGAAGCCGATGTGCGCGGGGCCAAGACCGAGATCGAGGGGCTGCGCGCGACCCGCAATGCGATCAGCGCGCGGTTCAAGGACGCCAGCCCCGAGGAGCGCGTCGGCCTGGGCGCCGAGGCCAAGGCGGCAGGGGCGCAGGCGAGCGCGCTCGAGGGCGGGCTGGCCGGGCAGGAAGCGGCGCTGAAGGCGATGATGCTCAAATTGCCCGGCATCCCGTGGGAGGGGGCGCCGGTCGGGCCCAATGAGGACAGCAATGTCGTCATCCGCACCGAGGGCAAGCGCCCGCGGTTCGATTTCGACCCGCTCGACCATGTCGCGCTGATCGAGCAGAATGACTGGGCCGACCTCAGCCGGATCGTCAAGGTGTCGGGATCGCGCACCTATTGCCTCAAGGGGCGGCTGGCGTTGCTCGAGACCAAGCTCATGGGCTGGGCGCTAGAACAGGTCATGGCGGACGGGTTCGTGCCCATCACCGTCCCCGCGATTGCCAATTACAGGGCGTTCGAAGGCACCGGACATTTTCCCGGTCACGAGGCCGAGGCTTATCATATCGCCGAGGACGAACTGTATCTGGCGGGCACTGGGGAGATTGCGCTGACCTCGCTCCATTCGGGCGAAATCCTTGAGCGCGATAAATTGCCGATACTCTACGCCGGTCTGTCGCCCTGTTTCCGGCGCGAGGCGGGGAGCGCGGGGCGCGACGTCCGTGGTCTGCTGCGAGTCCACCAATTCCTGAAGGTCGAAGCCTATGTCATCTGCGAGAATGACGAGGCGGTTTCGGCCGAATGGCATGCGCGCCTGCTGGCGATCGCCGAGCGGCTGCTGACCCTGCTCGAGATTCCCTATCAAGTGATCGAGACCTCGACCGGCGACATGGGGCTGGGCAAATATCGCATGAACGATATCGAAAGCTGGGTCCCGAGCCTCGAGAAATATCGCGAGACGCACAGCTGCTCGACATTGCACGAGTGGCAGGCGCGCAGGGCCAACCTTCGTTACCGCGATGCCGAAGGCAAGGTGCGATTTGTCCACACGCTCAACAATACCGCGCTGGCGAGCCCGCGAATCCTTGTGCCGTTGCTCGAGAATCACCAGCTTGAGGATGGACGGGTGCGCTTGCCGCACGCCATCCGAGACCTGATGGGAGGAAGCGAATTTCTGTAGGCCAAGACATCGATCCCGACGATCGGGCGCCGTCGGCCTGGCTGCGGCTGGGCGAGATGGCGTGGCATTTCCCACGCGCGCTGGCGGGTCTTGGTCCGCTGGGACCGCGCGGTCCCGAAGGCGCCCCTCCGGTGCTGGTCGTGCCCGGCTTCATGGCCAGCGACCGCACGACGATGGAGCTTCGCCGTGGACTGGCGCGCGGCGGGTGGCGGGTCCATCCGTGGGAAATGGGCCTCAACAAGGGCGCCAAGGCCGATACGCTGGTGCGGTTGAAGGCGCGGCTCGACGCCGTCGCCGATAAACGCAAGGTGCTGCTGGTCGGGTGGAGCCTGGGCGGGCTTTACGCACGCGAACTGGCGCGGGCGCATCCCGAGATGGTGCGCGCGGTGGTAACCCTTGGCTCGCCCTTTTCAGGGGACTTGCGGACCAACAATAATGTGCGGGCTTTCTACGAATGGATCGCGGGGCATCCGGTCGACCAGCCGCCGTTCCCGCGCATCCTGGAGAAGCCGCCCGTGCCGACGCTCGCATTGTGGTCGCGGCGCGACGGGATCGTGTCGGTGCGCGCGGCGCGCGGGCTGGAAGGCGAGCGCGACAAAGCGGTCGAGATCGACACCAGCCACATGGGGTTCGCGGTCAGCCGTTCGGCGCTCGAACAGGTGAACCGCGCAATCGCGGACTTCCTCGGCGAATTTCCGGAATAATTTGCGTTTGGGCTGGGGGCGATCCGCCTTGCGGGAAACCTGTGCGGCACGATCACCGGCGTCTTTTTCCAGAGTTCCTTGATGCGCCATTGACTCCCCCGGGAGGAGTCGTCCTATAAGAACAAAAGCAGAACATAACGTTGTGAGTCGCGTGGCAGCAGGTCTTTCCCTGGTCGCCGACGGACAGCAGCACGCAGTGGACCGTCTCTTCGACGGTGCGCCCGCGCTGCTCCGTACGGCCGATTTCTCCCCGACGCGGAAGCGCGCGGGGGAGGGAGCGCGATTGCCCATGCTCGCCGCACCGACGCTTAGCGAAATCTTCGCCTGCTCGCCGAGGGATGGCGGCGCGACGGGCTTCCTGCTGGCGCAAATGCCGCGCGGAAGGCCCTTGCTGTGGATCCAGGAACGGATGGCGATGCTCGAGGCGGGGCGAATCTATCCGCCCGGGCTGGGGATCGAGATCGACCGCGAGCTTATCCACGTTGCTGCGCGCGACGCTCGCAGCGCCTTGTGGGCGATGGAGGAAGGGCTGCGATGTTCAGCGTTAGGCGCCGTGATCGGCGAGATTTGGGGCGATCCGCAGGCGCTCGACTTTACCGCGACCCGGCGGCTGGCAGTGGCCGCCGAACGTCATGGCGTGGCCGCTTATTTGATTCGGCAAAGTGGTCACGCCAACCTGAGCGGGGCGCGGATGCGATGGCGCGTGACGAGCGCGCCAAGCACCGCCAATCGGTTCGATCCCAAGGCACCCGGTGCGCCCGAGTGGGAAGCCGAATTGTTCCGCGCGCGGGGATTTGCGCCGGGCACATGGCGCGTCCGGCATGACGGGGCAGCGGATCGCGTCGATCTGGTTGCCGCGGCTGGCGATCGAGCGCTGGTTGAAGGCCAGCGGCGCGTCGGATGACGCCGATGAAACTTGGCGCGTGGTGCTGGTGATCGAGGCGGCACACGGCCAATTGGTTCATGCCGCAACCGCAGCGGCCGAAGTTCGGCGGGGGATGCGGCTGACCGATGCGCGCGCGCTCGACCCCGGACTGGCGGCGGTCGCGGCCGAACTTGCGGGGGATGCCGAACTGCTCGCGCGGCTGGCGCGTTGGGCGTCGCGCTGGTCGCCTTTGGTCGAGATCGATGGCGAAGATGGCTTGCGGATGGATGTCGCGGGTGTGGCGCATCTGTTCGGCGGCGAGGCCGGGTTGCGGCGCGATATCGAGGCGCGGTTCGAGGCGATGGGGCTCACGTGCCGCGTGGCGATCGCGGCGACGACCGGCGCGGCGTGGGGGCTGGCGCGATTCTCTTCTAGCCCCTCTCCCCTGTGCGGGAGAGGGAGGGGCCCGCTCGGCGCAGCCGAGTGGGAGGGTGAGGGGAGTGAGGAGGTCATGCACTCCCCTCACCCTTCCGCCGCCAAGGGGCGTCTCCCTCCCTCCCCCGCAGAGGGGGGAGGGGCTAGGAAGAAGGGCGAGCAACTCATCGATCGCCTCGCCCCTTTGCCGGTCGCGGCGTTGCGCCTGGGATCGGGACCGACGCGGACGCTGGAATTGCTCGGACTGAAGACCATTGGTCAGCTCGCCGGAGTGCCGCGACGGTCGTTGGCGCGGCGCTTTCGCGAGGCGGACAATCCATTGGACGCGCTTGACCGGATGCTCGGGCGCAAGGCCGAACCGCTCACCGCAACGCCGTGCGAAGTGCCGCCACGCGCCACCATTCGGCTCGCCGAGCCGGTCGCCGACCCGAGCGCGGCGGCGCAGGCGCTGACGCTGCTGGTGCCCAAATTGGTCGCCATCCTGAGCGCACGGCGGCTCGGCGTTCGGCGGATCGTGCTGTGCGGCTATCGGGTCGATGGCGAAGTGGCGATGGCGGCGGCGGCGACCGCCTTGCCCAGCCGCGAGGCGAAGCATCTGCACCGCTTGCTGGCTGATCGCACCGGGGAGCTCGACCCGGGGTTCGGATTCGATGCCTTCCTGCTCGAGGCAAGCTGGTGCGAACCGCTTGGCGCGGCGCAGGACAGCCTGATCGACGAGCCGCGTGGCGAGCGCCAGATCGCCGAACTGATCGACCGGCTGAGCGTCAAATTGGGCGCGGACAAGGTCCGGCGCCCGATCAGGCGGGGGAGCCACGTGCCCGAGCGCGCAAGCGAATGGGTCGGGGTGGATGGGGATATCCCGTCATTGCGAGCACAGCGAAGCCTGTCCCGAGCAACGCCGAGCGGGAATTCAGCGACGGAACTGGATTGCCGCGTCGCTTCGCTCCTCGCAATGACGGAAAAAAGGCCGCAGCGACTGCTCGATCAGCCCGAGGCGATCGGGGTAATCTATGCCACTCCCGAGGGCATGCCGCGGCGCTTCACGTGGCGGCGCGGCGTGCATGACATTGCGCGGGTCGAGGGGCCCGAGCGGATCGCCCCCGAATGGTGGCGGGAGGCCGGCACTGCCCGCTTGCGCGATTATTACCGCGTCGAGGATGATGCGGGACGGCGGTTCTGGATCTATCGCGAGGGACTTGCCGGGGATGGCCGCGGTGGCCCGCCTTTGTGGTATGTCCACGGATTGTTCGGCTGATGCCTGAGATCACCACCGTCGCGCGCAAGAAACTGGTGCGGCATGACGACATGCCACGGCCGCCAATCGCCAAGGCAAGCTTTGTCGAACTTGGCATCGCAACCCCCTTTTCGTTCCTGCGCGGGGCATCCGACGCGATCGAACTGGTCCTGACCGCGCTCGATCTCGGAATGGACGCGATCGGGGTCGCCGACCGCAACACGCTGGCCGGGGTGGTGCGGATGCACAGCGCCGCCAAGGGGGCGGGCCTGAAGCCGTTGATCGGGTGTCGGATCGATCCGGTCGATGCCCCCAGCCTGCTTGCCTATCCGCGCGATCGCGCGGCCTATGGCCGGCTGTCGCGGATGCTCAGCCTGGGCAAGATGCGTTGCGCCAAGGGTGAGTGCGACCTGCGGTTGTCCGAGGTTGCGCTTTATGCCGAGGGCATGGCGATGATCGCCATGCCGGGGGACGATCTCGACTCATTCGAAGCGGCCTTTCCGGCGCTGTGCGGGGCCTTGCCCGGGATGAGGCATGTCGCCGCGGCGCATGGCTATCGCGGCGACGATCTGGCGCGGATCGAGCGGCTCGACCAGCTTGCCACGGCACATGGCCGGACGATCCTGGCGACCAACGACGTCTATTATCATGCTCCCGACCGGCGCCCGGTGCAGGACATCATGGCATGCATTCGCGAAAAAGTGACGCTGGCGCAGGCGGGACTGCTGCTCAACCCCAATGCCGAACAGCATCTGAAATCGCCGGCCGAGATGGAGCGGCTGTTCGCGCGCTGGCCGCACGCGATCGCCGCGACGCGCGCGGTTGCGGACTCGATCGCCTTCAGCCTTGACGAACTTCGCTACGAATATCCGCAGGAAACCTGTCCCGACGGGCGCACCCCGCAACAGCATCTCGAGCATCTGACCTGGGCCGGGGCGTCGCGCCACTGGCCCAGGGGCGTACCGGCCAAGGTGCTGGGGCAGATCCGTCACGAATTCGACTTGATCGCCAAGCTCGACTTCGCGCGCTATTTCCTCACCGTCCATGACATCGTCGCCTTCGCGCGCAGCCTTGATCCGCCCATCCTGTGCCAGGGGCGCGGGTCGGCGGCCAACAGCGCGGTGTGTTACTGCCTGGGGATCACCGCGGTCGATCCATCGACCAGCGAACTGTTGTTCGAGCGCTTCATCAGCGAGGAGCGCAAGGAACCGCCCGATATCGACGTCGATTTCGAGCATGAGCGGCGCGAAGAAGTGATCCAGCACCTCTATCAAAAATACGGCCGCGACCGTGCCGGGATTGCGGCGACGGTGATCCATTACCGCCCGCGCTCTGCGATCCGCGAGGTCGGCAAGGTGATGGGCCTGAGCGAGGACGTCACCGCGGCGATCGCGAGCACGGTGTGGGGCAGCTGGGGCGAGGAAGTCGACGACGACCGCGTCGCCGAGGCCGGGCTCGACATGAGCGATCCGCATTTGCGCCGCGTGGTCAAGCTGGCCGAGCAGTTGATCGGGATGCCGCGGCATTTGTCGCAGCATGTCGGGGGGTTCATCCTGACCGAGCGGCTGCTGACCGAGACCGTGCCGATCGGCAATGGCGCGATGGACGAGCGCACCTTCATCGAATGGGACAAGGACGATATCGAGGAATTGGGCATCCTCAAGATCGACGTCCTCGCGCTCGGCATGCTGACCTGTGTGCGAAAGGCGTTCGATTTGATCGAGCAGCATCATAATGAGCGATGGGAGCTGGCGACGATCCCGCGCGAGGAGCCCGGCGTGTATGACATGCTGTGCAAGGGCGACAGTTTGGGCGTGTTCCAGGTCGAGAGCCGGGCGCAGATGAACATGCTGCCGCGGCTGCGCCCACGCTGTTTCTACGACTTGGTGATCGAAGTGGCGATCGTTCGGCCGGGGCCGATCCAGGGCGACATGGTCCACCCGTTCCTCAAGCGGCGCTCGGGCAAGGAACCGGTATGCTTCCCCTGCCCCGACCCCGCCCACGGCCCGCCCGACGAGCTCGAGCGAATCCTTGGGCGGACGCTGGGGGTGCCGGTGTTCCAGGAACAGGCGATGAAGATCGCACTCGACGCCGCCAAGTTCAGCTCGGCCGAGGCCAATCAGTTGCGCAAAGCAATGGCGACGTTCCGCAGCCGCGGGACGATCGATTTGCTGCAGGACAAGATGGTCGGGCGGATGATCGAGCGCGGTTACGACCCCGATTTCGCGCGGCGCTGCTTCGACCAGATCAAGGGGTTTGGCGAATATGGCTTCCCCGAAAGCCACGCCGCGAGCTTTGCCCACCTGGTCTACGTGTCGAGCTGGATCAAATGGAAATATCCGGCGGTGTTCGCGGCGGCGCTGCTCAATTCGCAGCCGATGGGATTTTACGCCCCGGCGCAAATCGTTCGCGATGCGAAGGAGCATGGGGTCGAGGTGCGCGCCGTGGATGTGAACGCGAGTGCGTGGGATTGTACGTTGGAACCTACCCCTCTCCCCTTCAGGGGAGAGGGAGAGCCGCGCAGCGGCGAGGGAGAGGGGGAGGATTTGATGGTGTTAGTCCCCCTCTCCCCGCTCGCTGCGCGAGTCGCCCTCTCCCCTGAAGGGGAGAGGGGGAGGTTGGCTCTCCGTCTCGGCCTGCGGCAGATCGACGGCCTTCGGCTCGATGCGGCGACGCGGGTGGTCGCGGCGCGGGGGGACACGCCTTATGCCTCGGTCGAGGAGATGAAAACGCGCGCAATGATCAATGTCGCGGCGGTCGAGCGACTGGCCGGGGCCGATGCGTTTCGGTCGATGGCCATGGATCGGCGTGCGGCCTTGTGGGATGCCAAGGCGCTCAGGGTCGCGCCCGACCTGCCGCTGTTCGCCGCGGCCGATGCGCGCGACGAGGGGTGGGAGACCGAGGTCGTGCGCTTGCCGCAAATGCCGCTCGGCGAACATGTCGTGGCCGATTATCAGGCGGTGCGGCTGTCGTTGAAGGCGCACCCGATGCAGTTCCTGCGCGATCATTATGCGTCGCGCGGGTTCATTACGGCCGATGCGCTGCGCAGCGTGAAATACGGCCGCCGGGTCAGCCTGGCCGGGCTGGTGCTGATCCGCCAGCGACCAGGAAGCGCCAAGGGCGTATGCTTCATCACGCTTGAGGACGAGACCGGGGTCGCCAATCTGGTGGTGTGGCCCGACGCCTTTGCGGCGCAGCGCAAAGTGGTGATGGGCGCGCGGTTGATGGTCATCCACGGCATGGTCCAGCACGACGAAGCGGTGGTCCATGTCATCGCCCGAACGCTGGAGGACGACAGCGCGATGCTGCGCGCGATTTCGAGCGAGGCGATGCCGTCGACGCTGAGCGCGGGGGATGGCGGCGGCAGTTGGCGCCCGCCGGCGGCGATGCATCCGCGCGACGTCCAGTGCATCCCCAAGTCGCGCGATTTTCGCTGACGCGGCGGATCACCAGCCGCGTTCGTCCGTTGATATGCCGCACTTTATCCAAGGACGAAAATGACCCGAAAACTTCTCCCCGCCGCAGCTTGTGCCGCCGCCTTTGCCGCCGCTTGCCCGGCGCTGGCCGCAGCGGCGAATGCCGCGGCACCGATCGAGGGCAATTGGATCAATCCCAAGCATAATGTCACGGTGCGAATCGCGCCATGCGGGCCGGCATGGTGCGGTCGCGTGATAAGCGCCACCGACCACGCCCGACAGAAAGCCGCCGCCGCCGGCACCGTCCGGCTGATCGGGACCGATTTGATGACCGATTTGCGATCGACCGGAGACGGCGGATGGACCGGAACTATGTTCGTCCCGGATCAAAACGTCCGTGCCGAAGGGCGATTGCGCCTGATCGGCCCGCGAACGCTTCAGGTCGAAGGCTGCGCCATGAGCGGAATGTTGTGCAAATCGCAGCAATGGACTCGTGTCGGTGCCGTTCCCAAACCGCGCAAACGCCGTTGAACGGCCTTTGCCGACCTCGTCCGACCCCGCTCCCGTGCGGCGATTGACCGAACGGTGAGCGGAACGGTCAACCATTGGATCGAACATTATGGCGTGATCGGGGTGTTCCTCACCGCGGCGGTGGAAGGCGAGCTTGGCGTACTCGTCGGCGGAACGATGGCGCACCTCGGCAAGCTCAACCTGGTTGCGGTGACGATCGCGGCCTGGGCCGCGGCGTTTCTGTCGGCGCAAACTTTTTTCCTGGTCGGCCGCTCGCAACGCGACAGCCGCTTCGTTCACAAGGTGACCGACAAGCGCGCCTTCGCGCTCGCCCTGCACTGGATCGAGCGCCATCCGCGTCTCTTTTGCTTGCTCTATCGCTTTGTCTACGGATTTCGCATCGTCGGCCCGATCGCGATCAGCCTGAGCAGCGTGCAGACCCGGACGTTCGCCTTGCTCAATCTGGTCACGGCCTTGCTGTGGGCGATGGCGGGGATCGCAATCGGCTGGTTCGTCGGGCCCGAGCTGGCGCATGCGCTCAAGCACTTCTTCGCGCGCGGCAATACCGCGCTGGCGAGCGTGGTTGCGGCGGCGGTGCTGTTGAGCGTGATCAGCTGGCGAGCGCACCGCGCAGCGCTGCGGCGCGAAGCCCGGTCCGTTTCGTCACCGAGCAGCCCCAAGCCGAGCAGCGTCGACTGAGGCGCGGCCGCAATCGACCACGGCCCACGGCAACGTCGCTGATCACGGGGAGGTCGTTCATCAATAGGACCTCGTTCAACGAGGCTTCGCCAGCCGTCCTTAGGAACAGCCGCCAAGCACAACGAACAACGCCGCCGACCCGAGGGCCGACGACGTCGTTCATGCGGTCATTGGCAGTCGCCGCGCGGGTTAGGCGTAAGCGAGCGTTCCCGAACGACGGCGGCGGCGCATCGAGCCACCGATCGCACCGAAGCCGATCAGCATCATCGCCCAGGTGGCCGGTTCCGGAACCGCACCGATACGAGCGAAATTGTCGACTTCCGCCGAGTTGGCCGTCGACGAAATCGTCAGGCCGTTGATGATCACGCCAGGATTGGCGGTGAAGGTCAGACGGCCGTTGGTGTTGGGCGAAACCTGATTGCCATTGGCAACGCCGATGTCGATCAACTGCTGCCCGGTGAACGATTGCGTTCCGCCCCCGGCCAAAGCCAAGGTGAACATGTTGTAGGTGTCCGCCGAACCGAAATCGAGACCAAGTCGCGACAGGCCGCCGGCGAAGGCGAAGGTGGCTGTACCGCCGCCAAGCACCGCAAGATAATTGTCGCCCTGGTCGCCCACGGCCGGCGGAGCGCCCTGGCCGTTGTTGGCCGACTGGATGATGCATCCGGTTCCGCCGCAGACGACGCCGCCGTTGAGCCCGCCATCAAACGTCGCGAACAAGGTTTCGCCCGCCTGAGCACCGCCGATGCCTTCGACGAAGGTCGTCGTGACCTGCGCCGACGCCGGATTCGCTAGCGCAACCGTCGCGGCGCCGGCGAGAACAGTAAGAAAAGCATTTTTCATCAGTTCAACCCCTTTTTCTCAATGACGCGAAGGTCGTATTCCCGAATCGAGTCGCACCGATAATTAACAGAAATTATATATTAGACAATTGTTAACCGAGTCCCAGATCAGGACAGCGGTGGTCCCGCTGAACGGAAGCCGCGCATGGGTTGTCCCTTATGCCGCCGGATTTCCCTCGATCCCGAACTCTCCCGCCAGGATCGCGGTCTGAAGTGCGACCATTTCATCGGCCCAGTAGCGATCGGTTTGAAGATGCGGCGAAAGCCTTCGCACGGCGGCGTGAAGCGTCTGAAGTTGCCGACTTGTGTGAAGCGGCGCATGATAATCGAGCCCTTGCGCAGCAGCGATCAGTTCGACCGCGACCACGCCCGCAGCATTGCGCGCGATCGTCACCGCCTTGCGCGCCGCGATCGGCGCCATGCTGACATGATCTTCCTGCCCCGCCGAGGTCGGGATCGAGTCGACCGACGCCGGAAAGGCAAGGCTCTTATTCTCGCTGACCAGGGCCGCGGCGGTCACCTGGGGGATCATCAGCCCGCTGTTGAGCCCGCCATCGTCGGTGAGGAAGGCCGGCAGCCGGCTCATCTTGGGATCGACCAGGACCGATGTCCGGCGTTCGGACAGGCTGCCGACTTCGCACAGCGCCAAAGCGATGATGTCGGCGGCGAAGGCAACCGGCTGGGCATGGAAGTTGCCGCCCGAAATGACTTCGTCCTCGTCCCCGGCGCCAGGAAAGAGGATCGGATTGTCGGTCACGGCATTGGCTTCGATCCGGAGCGTGCGCGCGGCGTTTGTCAGCAGATCGAGCGAGGCGCCCATCACCTGCGGTTGGCAACGAAAGCTGTAAGGGTCCTGGACCCGGTCGCAATCGTGATGGCTGGTCACGATCTCGCTGCCGTCGAGGAGATTGCGGATCCGCGCTGCGACCAGGATTTGCCCTGGCTGCCCGCGCAATTGATGGAGACGGTCGTCGAACGGACAGATGCTGCCCTTCAGAGCATCGACCGACATCGCCCCGGCCGCGATCGCGGCGTCGAACACACGCATTCCAAGGAACAGGGCATCGAGCGCGATCGCGGTCGAGGCCTGCGTCCCGTTGATCAGCGCGAGTCCTTCCTTGGGCGCGAGCACGAGGGGATCGCGGCCCAGCCGTTGGAGAGCGGCGGCGGCGGGCATGACCGTCCCCGCGAGGTCGATTCGCCCCTCGCCCATCAGCGCCGCGACCAGATGCGCGAGCGGCGCGAGGTCGCCCGACGCCCCGACGCTGCCCTGGCTCGGGATGACCGGCATCGCATCGGCGTCGAGCAAGGCCTGGAGCACGTCGATGACCGTTCGACGCACCCCCGAATGACCGCGACCGAGCCCGATCAGCTTGAGCACGATCATCAGCCGCACCGTCGTTCGCGGCAACGGATCGCCGAGCCCGCAGCTGTGACTGAGGATCAGGTTGCGCTGGAGCTTGGCCAGCTGTTCGGCGGGGATGCGCGATTGCGCCAGCAACCCGAAGCCGGTGTTGATGCCGTAGACGGTCCTGCCCCCGGCCACGATCCGATCGACCGCCGCTGCGGCAGCGTCGATGGCGCCGAGCGCGGGATCGGACAGGCGCGCCGCAGCGCCGCTCCACAAGGACCGCAGCTGATCGAGCGTGACACGGCCGGGATCGAGCATGATCATTGCCCAACCATCGGCAAATCGAGCCGCTGTTCGTCGGCGCATTCGATCGCCTCTTCATAGCCCGCGTCGGCATGGCGCATGACGCCGGTGGCGGGGTCGTTCCACAGGACCCGTTCGAGGCGGCGGGCGGCTTCGTCGGTGCCGTCGGCGACGATCACCATTCCGGCATGCTGCGAATAGCCCATACCCACCCCGCCGCCGTGGTGGAGCGAGACCCACGTCGCGCCCGAGGCCGTGTTGAGCAGGGCGTTGAGCAGCGGCCAGTCGCTGACCGCGTCGGACCCGTCCTTCATCGCTTCGGTCTCCCGGTTGGGGGAAGCGACGCTGCCGCTGTCGAGGTGGTCGCGGCCGATGACGATCGGGGCGCTGACTTCGCCGCTGCGGACCATCTCGTTGAAGGCGAGGCCCAGGCGATGGCGCTGGCCAAGGCCGACCCAGCAGATCCGCGCGGGCAGGCCCTGGAAGGCGATGCGGTCGCGCGCCATGTCGAGCCAGCGGTGGAGGTGGAGATCGTCGGGAATGAGGTCTTTCACGCGCTGGTCGGTCTTGTGGATGTCCTCAGGATCGCCCGACAGCGCGACCCAGCGGAACGGGCCGATCCCGCGGCAGAACAAGGGCCGGACATAGGCCGGGACGAAGCCGGGGACATCGAATGCGTGCGCGATGCCCGCGTCGAAGGCTTGCTGGCGGATATTGTTGCCATAATCGAAGGTCGGGACGCCCATCGCCTTGAACGCGAGCATGGCTTCGACGTGGCGCGCCATCGATGCGCGCGCCGCGGCCGCGACGCCGGCGGGGTCGCGCTCGCGCATCTCGATCCACTCGGCGACGCTCCAGCCCGCGGGGCAATAGCCGTTGGCGGGATCGTGGGCCGACGTCTGGTCGGTGACCGCGTCGGGACGAATGCCGCGCGCGACCATTTCGGGAAGGATGTCGGCGGCGTTGCCAAGCAGGCCGACGCTGGTCGGCGTCGTCGCCGCCGCCAGGATGTCGAGCGCCTCGTCGATCGAACGCGCCTGATGGTCCAGGTAGCGAGTCGCGAGGCGTTTCTCGATCGAGCCTTGCTGGCATTCGACGGCGATGCAATGCGCGCCCGCCATGACCGCGGCGAGCGGCTGCGCGCCCCCCATCCCGCCCAGCCCGGCGGTCAAAATCCACTTGCCCGACAGGTCGCCGCCATAATGCTGGCGGCCCATTTCAGCGAACGTTTCGAACGTGCCTTGAACGATGCCCTGCGTGCCGATGTAAATCCACGACCCGGCGGTCATCTGTCCGTACATCATCAGCCCGGCGCGATCGAGTTCGTTGAACTTCTCCCACGTCGCCCACTTCGGGACCAAATTGCTATTGGCGATCAGCACGCGCGGCGCGTCGGCGTGCGTCCGGAAAACGCCGACGGGCTTGCCCGACTGGACAAGCAGCGTCTGGTCGGCCTCAAGCCGCTCGAGCACGTCGACGATCGTGTCGTAACACGCCCAGTTGCGCGCCGCGCGGCCGATCCCGCCATAGACCGTCAGGGTCTGCGGATCCTCCGCCACCTCATCGTCGAGATTGTTCATCAGCATCCGCACCGCGGCCTCGGTCTGCCACGATTTGGCGACGAGGGTCGATCCACGGCGGGCACGGATGTGGCGACGATTGTCGCGCCGGTCGGTCATGAGTCGCTTCCCCCGAATATCCGCCGCTCGGGGCCGGGCATTCCGATCCAATAGGCCAGTTCGTTGATCTGATCGATCCGCCACACCGCAAGGTCGGCGGCCTTGCCCGGTTCGAGCGAGCCGATGTCATGGGCCAGCCCGAGCGCGCGCGCGGCATGGATGGTCATGCCCTGCACTGCCTCCTCGGGCGTCAGTCCGAACAAAGTGCAGGCCATGTTCATCGCCAATTGCGGGTTGAGCAACGGCGACGTGCCGGGATTGCAGTCGGTCGCGATCGCGATCGGAACGCCGTGATCGCGAAGCAATTGAACCGGCGGATTGCGCGTTTCCTGAAGCGCGTAGAACGCCCCGGGGAGCAAGACCGCGACCGTTCCGGCGGCGGCCATCGCCTGTGCACCCGAGGCGTCGAGATGTTCGAGATGATCGGCCGACAGCGCCTTGAAGCGGGCGGCGAGCATGGCACCGTTCTGGTTCGACAATTGTTCGGCGTGAAGACGCACGCCAAGGCCATTGGCGCGCGCGGCGGTGAACACCTGTTCGACCTCGGCCGGCGTGAACGCAATCGTTTCGCAAAACGCATCGACGCTGGCGGCGAGACCGGCGCGCGCGACCGCCGGGATCATCTCGTCGGCGATCATCCGGACAAAAGCGCCGCGCGCCGCGCCTTCCCTGGCCGCCGCTGGCAGCGCGTGCGCGGCAAGCAGGGTCGGCACGATCCGCACCGGCTCGTCGCGGCCGATCGCCCGTGCGGTATTGAGGAGGCGCAGCTCAGCGGCCGTATCGAGGCCGTAGCCCGACTTGATCTCGACCGTCGTGACCCCGCCCGCCATGAGCGCGTGGAGGCGGCGGCGCGCGCTGCTGCGCAATTCGTCGGACGACGCGGCCCGGGTCGCGGCGACGGTCGAGGCGATCCCGCCTCCGGCGCGCGCGATTTCCTCGTAACTGGCCCCGGCGCGGCGCAGGGCATGTTCATCGGCGCGATTGCCGCCGAACACGAGATGGGTATGGCAATCGATCAGCCCCGGCGTGACCCATGCCCCGCCCAGCGCGACGACGTCCCGCGCCCGAAAGCCGGCAAGTTCGGTGCGCTTGCCGACGCGCACGATGCGGCCGTCGACGATCCCGATCGCGGCATTGATCATGACCCCGAGCGGATTGCCTGGAGCGGCAACCATCGTCGCGACATGACAATCGGTAAACAGGCGGTCCCACATCAAGGGTGGCAATGATCGGGTGCGCTGCTAGCGTCAAGCGCATGCGCTGGCCCAATGTGACCGATCTCATCGTCGATGCCGCCTCGCCCGGGGCGGCGCGGGCGGCGATCGGGCTGGTCGGGGCGCCGCTTTCGGCGGGGTCGATTACCCCGGGCCGATGCGACCTTGCCCCCGCGCTGCTGCGCGCGACCTTGCGCCGGATCGCGACCTATGATGTCGAAACCCAGCGCGAATTGGCGAGCCGCATCGCCGACTATGGCGATCTCGCGATCCACGGCCTGACGATCGAGGCCGCGACCGCCCCGATCCGTTCGGCGTGCGCGGCAAGCCTGCGCCGCCATCCGCTGACGATGTTGGTCGGGGGCAACAATGCCGTCACCCGGCCTGCGGTGCTCGCCGTCGGGCAGGCGCTGGACATGCCGATCGAGCAGATCGGGCTGATCACGCTCGACGCCCACTTCGACTTGCGCGACACGCGGGACGGTCTTGGCAACGGCAATCCGGTGCGCGCGCTGCGCGACGATGGCCTGCCTGGTCGCAATATCGCCCAGATCGGCATCGCACCGTTCGCCAATTCGGCCGCGATGCATCGCGATGCGATCGATGGCGGGCATTTGGTGACGACGATCGATCACGTCCGGCGTGTCGGAATTGGGCACGTCATATCGTGCGCGGTCGCGCACGTCGCGCATTGCCGGGCAATCGTGGTCGATTGCGATATCGACGTGATCGACCGCGCGCAATTTCCCGGCGCGCCGGGCGCCCGCGCGGGGGGAATGGCGGCGCATGACTTCTTCGCCGCCGTCCGCCTGCTCGCGGCGACACCGACCGTGCGGTTGATCGATCTTGCCGAATGGGACCCGCCGCTCGATCCGACCGATCTCAGCGCGCTGACCGCGGCACGGTGGCTGACCGAATGCATCGCCGGCTTCGAGTTGCGCTGAGCGGCGTCCGGCGCGGTCCCCCGGCAATGTTCGATTAATATACGTTATTTTCTGCGCTGACTGCCCAAACTAACATATGTGAATTTCACGTGGCCGACTTATCAGCCACAAGTCAGCCGATTCGTGGCTGAGCTGCGAATGATCGACTAACTGCGTTGCTCCCCCGGCCACGCGGTCAGCATGAAACAGGAGAAGCCAAGATGATTCGTTCAGGCGTAAAATTGGGAACGGGCCTTGCGCTCGCTCTGTTGGCCGTCACACCGGCGTGGAGCTCGAGCCACCGCGAAGCCCCCAATATCACCAAAATGCCCAAGGTCGACAACACCGACGTTTATGCGTTTCGCAGCTATGAGCCCGGCCGCGCCGCGTTCACGACCCTGATCGCAAACTTCCAGCCGGGTGAAAATCCGGGCGACGGCCCCAATTATTACACGATGGATCCCGACGCGCTGTACGAGATCATGATCGACAGCAACGGCGACGCCCAGGAAGACCTGACCTATCAGTTCAAGTTCGCCAACGCGCTACAGAACGGCACCGGCGTCACGGTCAATGTCGGCGGCAAGCAATTGCCGATCGCGCTGCGTCACATCGGCCAGGTCAGCACTTCGGCCGACCCCGATCTTGGCGAGTATGAATATTTTACCGTCAAGCAGATCCAGGGTGATCGTCGCAGCGGCGGTTCGAACAACATCACCAACGCCAGCTATGGCGGAATCGCGTTCGCCAAGCCGTTCGACAACGCCGGCAACAAGTCGGTGCCGAACTATCCGGGCTATGCCGACCAGTTCATCGCCAGCATCTCGATCCCGGGCTGCGCGACGCAGGGCCGCGTGTTCGCGGGCCAGCGGGCCGAATATTTCGCGGTCAACCTTGGTCCGATCTTCGATCTGGTCAATTTCGTCCCGGTCGAAGGCGACAATGATCCCGTCTATGGCAATGGTTCGCCATTCCCGGGCGGAATTACGCAAAGCGCCGATAATCAGGAGCTGATCGGCAAGAAGAACGTCACCAGCCTGGCGCTCGAACTGCCGACCGCATGCATCACCGGCAACGGCAATGGCGTGATCGGCGTGTGGAGTTCGGCGAGCCTGCCGCAGTCGCGCCTGTTGAAGACCAATCCGACCTACGCCTCGCCCGACACGCAGGGCGGTGCTTACGTCCAGGTGTCGCGTCTTGGCATGCCGCTGGTCAACGAAGTCGTGATCGGCTTGCCCGACAAGGATCTGTTCAATGCCGTCAAGCCGACCGCCGACGCGGCGCTGGCTGACTATGTGACCAATCCGACCTTCCCGGCGATTCTCGATACGTTGTTCCGCACCCCGGTTCGCGGCGTGATTGGTGGGACGGGCACGATCGCCCCGACCAACTTCCCGCGCAACGATCTGGTCGCGGTGTATCTGACCGGAATCCAGTCGCTCAACCAGATGTCGACCGTTACCCCGTCGGAAATGATCCGCCTCAACACGCTGGTCACCGCCACCCCTCAGGCGCAGCAACGCGCGCTGGGTGTGGTCGCCGACGATTTCGCCGGTTTCCCGAACGGGCGTCGCCCGGGTGACGATGCGGTCGATATCACGTTGCGGGTCGCGATGGGCCGGTTGTGCCATCCGTTCCCAATCAACGCCGTTCCGACCCAATTGGGACTGTGCACCCCGGCTCAAGCACCGACCGGGCTCGCCGCCTATACCGACGGCGCACCGAGCAACGCGATCAATATCCTCAATCGCTTCCCCTACCTCAATCCGCCGCTGCGTGGTTCGCCGCGGCCTCAGACCCAGCCGTAATATCCCGACGGGATGAGACGGTTGAAACAGAGTGTCGGACTATTGATGCTCATCGGGACGTCGCTATCGGCCTGCCATCGGCAAAGCGATAGCGACGTCCTTGCCAACGACCCGTTCGCCGCCAACAGCGCGCGACCGGAAGATCGCTTCGGCAAGGGCTTTGGGAAGGCGTTCCGCGCCGACCCAAAGTCCGAGCCGGTCAAGGTCAAGCCGGGTGACGTGAATCCCGTGTCGACGACAGCCGAACCGCTGCCGGTCGATTGACAGGATCGCCGGTCGCCGACAGGGTCGGGGACCAGGCCAATCGCCGCAGCGTCGGCCTCAATCAACATTGGAGCGTGAGAGTTGATCGCCAGCCGGCTAAAGCGCGCGTGCTCCAGGATCATAGCCGAAGGTCAGGCTCGAGAAGGTCGTGTCATAGTCGGCGTTGGGATCGCCCTTGATCGGCACGCTCCACAGCACGTTGACCAGCCATTGGCCGTTGCCCGGAACGCGAAAGCTGACCCGACCGGCGCGATCGGTCACCGCGGTCTCGAGCGGGCGCGCGTCGAAATCGAGATTGGTGAGCTTGACCGTCGCATTGGCGAGCGGTCGGCCATTGTAGAGCACATGGACCGGAAGCATGCGCGTCGGCCCGAGCGCATAGGGGTTGCGATCGGGGACAATTTCCAGCTTGAGCCCGATCGGACGAGTGGCGAGCGACTGGTCGAGGCCAGCCTGCGGGCCGACCTGGACCAGCGCCTTCGCACGGCGGCTGTAGCGCTCCCGACCATTGGCGTTGGTGGCTCCGATGGCGCTGCGCCGCGCCAGGACCGCCGCCAGGCCTTCGACCTTGGCATAATCGTTGAAGCGGATCGCAGGCAGATCGGACAATGCGTAATTGCTCTGCATCGCGATGACATGAAGTCCGGGCACGGCAAAGCTTGCGACAAGGTCGGCGGGGCCAGCCGTGCGAACAGCGGAGCGCAGATCGCGCCGTGTGCGGTTGACCAGATCCTGGACCAGGACGATTCGTTCCGACGCGCCCCAGCGTTGCCGCGCCGCGGCATGGCCAACCTGGAAGGTCATCGGAAACGGCGACCCGACCGCGGTTTGGAAGCGGACCGGCTGAATCCAGAAATCATGGCCGAGGACGGGCGCCGCGACCAGCGCCATCGACAAACAGAGCAAACGCAATTTCATATGACCTCGCCACGGTGGGGAATAGTGCAATGCTAAAGAAACTATGCGCCACTGTCCAAGCCCTAGATTGCGGACCGCATCGAGACCGCGATGCGGCGGACGGGCGGCGCGCGTTCCAAATCGTGCTCGGCGCAGTGGCCATTGCGGCGATGATCGCGGCGCCGGCCGAAGCGCATGAGGGAACGGGGCTGCCGGGCGGTTTCGTCGCGGGATTTCTCCATCCTTTGACCGGGCCGGACCATATGCTGGCGATGGTTTCGGTCGGCTTGTGGGGCGCATTCCTTGGCCGGCCGCTGATCTATCTGCTGCCGATGGTCTTCCCCGCGATGATGGTGGTTGGCGCGGCGATCGGCATGGCGGGAGTGCAGTTGCCGCCGGTCGAGCTTGGAATCGCGATCTCGGTGCTCGCGCTGGGGCTGATGATCCTGTTCGCGATCCGCGCTCCGGTCGGCGTGGCCGTGGCGATCGTCGGCCTGTTCGCTTTGTTTCACGGCTATGCGCACGGCGCCGAACTGCCCTCTGCCGCCGATCCGATCGGCTATAGCGCGGGCTTCGTGTTGTGCACCGGGCTGTTGCATGTCGTCGGCATTTCCCTGGGCCTCGCGCGCGGGCTTCCTGGCGGAACGGTCGCGCTGCGCGCCGCGGGCGGACTGATCGCGCTATGCGGCGCGGGATTCTTGTTCGGCGTGGTGGCCGTGTGAACGGGGGGCTGGTCCCGATGCTGCTGCTCGCGCTGACGCTTGGGCTCGTGCTCGGGTTCACCACGTTGCGAAGCTTGGCTATTGCGCTGATATTATTCCTTATTTCCGGCTTTGTCGGGCATGCCATTCCGGTCCTCCTGCCGCTTGAGGGCGTGTTTGTCGGCCTCTTCATCAGCGTCATCGCGACCGCCTCGCTGGTCTATCTGCCCATAAGGAAAGGGCGCGGCCTGGTGATCGCGCTGGCCATCAACGCCGGGCTGTGGAGCGGGGCATGCGCGGCGTCGACCAGCACCACTGCCGGACTCGCGATCGGAATGCTCCCGGCGCTCGCCGCGATTCCCGCACACTGGATCGTGCGGCGCCGATTCGATATTGTTATCAAAGTCGTTGCCAGTTGGATGATTGCCATTTCGGCGCTATCGCTGTTCGTGTCGCTGGTGCCCACGCCTGGGTACAAGCCGGATCACATGGAGTGATGGTGAAACCGATTCTGCTCGCCTTGTTCGCGCTTCTGATGCCGCTTTCCGCGCGGGCGCAGGTGATCGAGATCGACGCCTCGGGCGCGGCGCGGACGTTCGACCAGCCGACGGTATTCGCTGGGTCGGGCGCCGAATCGATCCGTTCCCATGTGCAGCGCAGCCCGCGCCGCCCGACGTCCACGATGTTCGCCGACGCCGCCCGCGTTCATGGGCTCGACCAGACCTTGCTCGAAGCCGTGGCATGGCAGGAATCGCGCGGGCGGATGAGCGCGATCAGTCCCAAGGGCGCGCTTGGCGTGATGCAATTAATGCCCGGCACCGCCGCCGAATTGGGGGTCCGCGCCGACGATCTGGCCGACAATGTGCGCGGCGGTGCGCTCTATCTGCGGCGCCAGCTCGACCGCTTCGGGGGCAGCGTTCCGCTCGCGCTCGCCGCTTACAATGCGGGTCCCGGCGCGGTGCTTCGTTATGGCGGGATCCCGCCCTATCGCGAAACGCGTGATTATGTCGCGCGGATCATGCAGCGCTGGCAGCCGCGGGTCGCTGCCAAGCCAGTCGTCAATCCATTGCTTATCGAGGTGCTTACTCCATGATTCTTCGCCGTTGGGCGCTTGCCCTTGCCGCGCTCGCCGCTGCTCCCGCACAGGCGCAATATGCCGCCTCCGATCCTGCCGGATCGGGACCGATCGTCGGCGCGGTCAACTGGCTCCAGGGCACGCTGCTCGGCAATGTCGCGACGGCTGTCGCGGTCATCGCGGTCGCCGCGGTCGGATTCCTGATGCTCAGCGGACGGATCAACTGGAAATATGGCGCGACGGTCGTGCTCGGACTGTTCATCCTGTTCGGCGCGGCGTCGATCGTCGGGGGCATTCGCTCGGTCGCGGGCGGCTGAATGGCGCAGGACCGCTTGTTCAGGGCCTTGGCGCGGCCGCAGATGGTCGCCGGCGTGACCTATCCCTTTTTTGTTCTCAACGGGATCGTCGCGGCGGAATTGTTCCTGATCTTCAAATCGCCCTTTGCCTTGTTGCCGGCGCTGCTGATCCATGCGCTCGGCTATGCAGCGCACCTGCGCGATCCACATGTCATGGCGCTGTGGATGACGCGTCTGCGCAAGGTGCCGCGCGTTCCCAACCGCAAATTGTGGGGCGCCAATGTCTATCGCCCGTGAGCGCGCCGCCGCGCGCGAGAAATCGGTCGGGGATCATCTGCCCTATCTGACCCAGGTCGACGATCACACGCTGGTCACCAAGGACGGCCGCGCGATGCAGGTCATCCGCCTTGCCGGGCTGCCGTTCGAGACGATCGACGCGGCCCAGCTCGACGCGCGCAAGGCGGCGCGCGACACGATGCTCCAGGCGATTGCCTCGGCCCGATTCGCCTTGGTCCATCATGTGGTGCGCCGCGCGGTGTCGGCCGAACTTCATGGCCAGTTCGGCGACGCCTTCAGCGCCTCGCTCGACGCCGCCTGGCAGGATCGGCTGGCGACGCGCAAGCTGTACGTCAACGACCTCTATCTGACGCTGGTCATCCGTCCGCTGGCGGGCCGGGCGCGCGCCGCCGACCGCTTGCTCGGGCTGTTCGTCGCAGATCAGCGCGCCAAGGCCGACAGCGCCGCGGACCTGCGCGAGCTCAATCGCGCACGCGAGGCCTTGGTGGCGGCGCTCGAGCCTTATAATCCGAGCGTGCTCAGCAGTTACGAACTGGCCACCGGGCTCGCGTCCGAGCCGGCCGAATTTCTGTCCACGTTGCTTAACGGGACGAGCTCGCCGATCCTGCTGCCGCACGGCGAACTGGCGCAGGTGCTGGCGCGGCGGCGGATCAGTTTCGGCGCAGACGCGCTCGAACTCGGGCCGGTCGACGGCAGCGCCAGCGAAGTGGCGGCGATTTTGTCGGTCAAGGATTATCCGGCCGAAACCGACGCCGGGATGCTCGACGATTTGTACCGCCTGCCGTTCGAGATGGTGGTCACGCAAAGCTTCGCCGTGGTCGATCGCGGACCGGCGCTGGAGCGGATGGACCTTGCCCTGCGCCGCATGCGCTCGGCGGATGATGCGGCGGTCTCGCTGCGCTCCGAGCTGACCCTCGCCAAGGATGAGGTGTCGGCGGGGCGGGCGCTGTTCGGCGAACATCATTTGACCGTCATGCTGCGCGCGGCGACGATCGCCGAGCTCGAGACGATCGTCGGCGAAGCGCAGGCAACCTTGTCCGACGCGGGGTTCGTCGCGGTGCGCGAGGAACTTGGCCTCGAAGCGGCTTTCTGGGCGCAATTTCCGGGAAACTTCAGCTATATCGCGCGCCGCGCGCTGATCTCGTCGGCCAATTTCGCGGGCTTTGCGAGCGCGCATAATTTCCCCGTCGGAACCCCCAATGGCAATTTTTGGGGGGATGCAGTGACCTTGTTCGAAACGACGTCGGCGGGTCCCTATTTCTTCAACTTCCACCGCGGCGACCTCGGCAATTTCACGATTATCGGGCCATCGGGATCGGGCAAGACCGTGGTGCTCGGCTTCCTCCTCGCCCAGGCGCGACGTTATTCGCCGCGGATCGTGTTCTTCGACAAGGATCGCGGGGCGGAGATTTTCCTGCGTGCGATCGGCGGGGTGTACGATACCCTTCGTCCGGGAAATGCGACGCGGCTCAATCCGCTGGCCTTGCCAGACTCGCCCGCCAACCGCCGCTTCCTGTCCGAATGGGTGGCCAAGCTGGCGACCGGAGATGGCCCCGCGCCGAGCGTCGAGGAGGCCGGCTGGATCGCCGAAGCGATCGACAGCAGTTACGCCGGCCCACACGAGCATCGCCGGCTGCGGTTCCTCGCCGAACTGTTTCGCGGGCGCCAGCGCGCCTCGGGCAACGACCTCGCGGCGCGGCTGGCGCCGTGGCATTCGGACGGCGAGCATGCCTGGCTGTTCGACAATGAGATCGACGGGCTCGAGCTCGATGCCGAGACGATCGGGTTCGACATGACCGCGATCCTCGATCAGCCGGCGCTGCGCTCGCCGACGATGCTGTATCTGTTTCACCGCGTCGAGGAACGGCTCGACGGGCGGCCGACGATCATCGTCGTCGATGAGGGTTGGAAAGCGCTCGACGACGAAGTGTTCGTCGCGCGCATCCGCGATTGGGAAAAGACCATCCGCAAGCGCGGCGGCATCGTCGGCTTCGCCACGCAATCGGCGTCCGACGCGCTCGAAAGCAAGATCGCCTCGGCGATCGTCGAGCAAGCCGGAACGCAGATCTTCATGGCCAATTCGTCGGCCCAGGCGAGCGATTATATCGAAGGCTTCGGGCTGACGCCGCACGAATATGAACTGATCCGCACGATCCCCGAGACGGCGCGCGCCTTCCTGGTCAAGCACGGCGCGGACAGCGTCGTGGTGCGGCTCAACCTTGGTTCGGAACCCGATCTGCTGACCGTATTGTCGGGTCGCGAACGGACGGTGCGACTGCTCGATGCGATCCGCGAAGAGGTCGGCGACAACCCCGACGCGTGGCTGCCGCGCCTGTTGGACGTCGCATGATCCAGACGGTATGCGCCGCTCCCGCGATCGATCGCTTTGCTTCGCGCCTGATCGCCGACACCGATTGCCAGGCAATGGGCATGGTCGAGCGCGGCTATGCGGCGCTGGCGCAGCCCGGGGGCACGGTGTCGCTGGCCTTGACCGGGTTGATGGTCATCGCGGTGGCGTTCTTCGGCTATCGCCTGTTGCTCGGGCGCGGGATCATGCTGTCCGATGCGGTCGGTCTGGTGGTCAAGCTTGGGATCGTGCTGATGCTGGCGACGTCGTGGGCGAGCTGGCAGGCGCTGGCCTATGACGGCGTCGCACGCGCCCCGACCCAGATTGCAACCGAAATGCTGGTCGGCATCGGTTCTCCGCCGCCGATCGAAAGCCTCGAGAATGCGCTCGATAATCTCACCGCCGCCACGGTCGGTTATCGCAGCCGCGCCGGGATTGCGTCGCCGTTGGTGGGTGGCCCCGCCGCCGCCGGTGCCGTGCTGAATATCTCGGCAATCCTGATCACTTTGTCGACCGTGGGCATTCTGGTTGCGTCGCGCGTCGTGCTCGCGATCCTGCTCGCGATTGCGCCGGCGATGGCGGGGCTGATCCTGTTCGAGGGAACGCGCGGGATGGCGCTCGGCTGGCTCGGCGCGATCGCCGCGGTGTCGATCGCCCCCGCCTTTGCGATCCTCGTCGCCGCGATCGAATTCGCCATTCTGACGCCGATGATTGCACGATTGCTCGCCGAGCAAGCCGCGGGGACGTTCGAGAATAGCGCCGTCATGCCGATCGGTCTGGTGACCGTGGTATTCGTCATCGCATTGTTGTTCGCCCTGCGCGCGGCGGGCCAGATCAGCCGCGGGCTTCTCCACGCGCGCCGGGCGGCCACTGCCCCCGCAAGCAATGCGACGACCGTCGAGCGCAATGCCGGCGAGCGCGTCACCGCGCCGCCGGTCCGTGACCTTGCGCCGACGCCGCGCGTTGCCCGCGCGCTCGAGGCGATGTCGCGTCGCGACTCGCCGGCCCAGGCGGCAACGATCAGCCGATCGACGATGGCGACCAGCGCCAGCAGCGTCGCCCGCGACCGCGCCGCCCCGGCGGCAGCGGCTTCGTCCCCGAGCGAGGCGACGATCATTCCCTTCAATCGACGGTCGCCGCAGTTGCGAAGCGTCACGCGCCGATCGCGCGCTTCCGCCCGGAGAGACGCATGAGTGACCGTGACGATTATTATGCCGCTGCCCGAAGCTGGTCCGAAGGCCAGGCCAGCGTCGCCGCGCGCGAAACGCGGATCGCGTGGCGCGTGGCTGCCGGGGCCGGCGTCATTGCCTTGCTGCTGGCACTCGCTCTGGCGTTTCTCGTTCCGCTCAAGACGGTTCAGCCATATGTCCTGACGGTCGATCGCCAAACCGGTGCGGTCGAGCCGGCGCTGACCGTTCAGTCGGGACGCCTGTCGCAGAATGAGGCCGTTATCCAGGCCCAACTCGCGGGCTATGTGATCGCGCGCGAAACCTTCGACGCGACCGACCTCGCGCAAAAATATCGCAGGGTGCAAATCATGTCGTCCCGACCCGTCGCCGCGGCGTACGTGGCGCAGATGGCCGCGACCAACCCCGAAAGTCCGCTGCGCTCGCTGAGCCGCGGCGATACCGTGGCGATCAATGTGCGCAGCGTGTCGTTGATCAATGATGGTGCCGCGCTGGTGCGTTACACCGCGACCCGGGGCGCCCTGGGCGGCGGAGTGGGGCGACCGACCAATTACGTCTCCGCGATCAGCTTCGGATTCAACGGTCGTCCGCTGCGACAGTCGGACCGGTTCGACAATCCCCTCGGTTTCCAGGTAACGCGCTATCGCCGCGACGCCGAGGGACTGCTGTAATGCGTCGTTTGTTGTGCCTGGCGTTGTTCATCTTGACCGCGGCGAGGGTGCCCGAACCGGGCGCAACCGATCCGCATATTCAGTCAATCTATTTCGTGCCCGATGAAGTCGTGCTCCTGCAAGGCGCGATAGGGTGGCAGATCATGCTTGAATTCGGGCCTGACGAGCGGATCGAGAACGTCTCGATCGGGGATGCGCTGGCGTGGCAGGTCACGCCCAACAAGCGCGCTCGAATCCTGTTCTTGAAACCGCTGGTCAAGAATGCCGCAACCAACATGACGGTGGTCACCGATCGTCGCCGCTATGCCTTTGCGTTGCAGACCACCGCGCGCTTCGCGACCACGCCGTGGATCGTGCGTTTCCAATATCCGCCCGACGTGGTCGAGGCGATCGAGGAACCCCCGCCCCCACCGCCACCGGTGGCCAATCTGGCTTACACGACCAGGGGCGACGCGGCGGTCGTCCCGGCGCGGGTGTGGGACGATGGCCAGATGACCTATTTCGAGTTTTTGCCCGAGCAGGCGATCCCGGCGATCTTCGCCAACGGGCCCGGAAAGAATGAAGCGTTGGTCAATTCGCTGACGCGCGGGCGAACCATCGTCGTCCAGCAACGCGCTGGCCGCTTTACCTTGCGCTCGGGCAAAAGTCTCGCGACGGTCACCGCGATCCACGGAAAGAAGCCATGACCGAGCACCTCATCGTAAAGCGGCCCGTCGTCGCCAGTACCACCGAGAAAACCCCCGTGGCCGCCGCGGGCGCAATGCTGGCAATCGTCGGACTCGGCGTGTTTTTCTGGTTGTCGTCGGCGCGCGCCGCAGAGGCCAATCGCGAAGACGGGCTGCCCGCTCTGGCCGCGACCACGGCAACCGATACGGCGGCTGTCACGCCAGCCATGCCGAATTCTCAAGCCCAGCCGGTCGCGCCGGCGTCCTCGTCTTTTTTCATTCCCAACAGCGGACCGGTAACGCTGGTCGCAACCCCCGCGCCGCGCTCCTACCCCGCGATTCCGACCTCGACCCGAAGTGGATATGCCACCGCAACGACGACGGTGCCGTCGGTCGACCCGATGGTGGAACGAATGCGCGCGCCGGCACTTGTCATCGACCTTGCCCAAGCTGAACAACCTCGCCTTCCCGGATCGCAGGCGACAAGGAGCGACAGCGACGGATCTTACTTCGATCCAGCACCGCGACCGGTCACCCCCGTGGCGGGAAGTTCGCAAGGCGCGGGCACCAGTGGTGGATTGGCCAGCGGGTCGGGCAGCGATCGCAATTTGTCCGATACCGAACGTTTTTCTTCGCGGGTCGGCAGTGAAGAAATCGAAGTTGCCCAGGCACGGCGCATGACCGGGCTCGACCGTCTCGTCCCGCAAGGCGCGGTGATCGGCGCGGTGATGGAAACCGCGCTCAATTCGGACCAGCCGGGGTTCGCGCGCGCGCTGACCCAGCGCGACATGTACAGCTTCGATGGATCGTCGATCCTGATTCCCGCGGGCAGCCGCTTGATTGGCCAATATAAATCGGGCGTGGCGCAAGGCGCATCGCGCTTGTTCGTGCTGTGGACCCGCCTGATCCGTCCCGATGGCGTGTCGATCGAATTGGCCTCGCCGGCGACCGACGACCTTGGCCGCGGCGGCATTGGCGGCAAGGTCAATCGTCACTTCGTCCAGCGATTCGGGGGAGCAATCCTGACGACGGTGCTGAGCGGTGCAATCAGCGCCGGGACAGCGTCTCTGTCGCGCGGATCGACGATCCTCGTCGGCAACGCGGGGCAGGCATCAAGCCTTGCCAATCAGGCAACCCAAAGTCCCGACATTCCGCCGACGATCACCACCCGCCAGGGTGCGACAATCCGAGTGTTCGTGGCGCGCGACCTCGACTTCACCCGCGTCGGCCCGGCGCGATGACGAGCAATTCGCAGCGCGTCTACCTTCATGCCTTTCTCGCCCCGCTCGCGACTTATCTCGAGCGCGGCGATGTTACCGACCTCTACATAAACCGCCCCGGCGAAGTTTGGCTCGAAACCTCGACCGGGATCGAGCGCCACGATCAACCGGGATTAGACGATGCGGCATTGTGGCGCCTCGCGCGACAAATTGCCGCGGCGTCGGATCAGGGGATCAATCGCGAGCACCCGTTGCTCGCGGCGACGCTGCCCGACGGGTCCCGCGTGCAGATCTGCGCACCGCCGGCAACGCGCGGCAACCTGATCGTTGCAATTCGTCGCCACAGCATGCCCGACTTGCGGCTGACCGATTACCTTGCTGCCGGTGCGTTTGCCCGCGTTGGCGAGGCGGCCTTGAGCCGCGAGGCGACCGATGTCCATCTCGCCGCGCTGCTCGATCAAGGCAAGACCTTCGAATTTCTCGCGACGGCGGTCAGAACCAATAAAACGATCGTCGTCTCGGGCGGGACCGGCACCGGCAAGACCACGTTCCTCAACGCCTTGCTCAAGGAAGCCCCCGCGGAGGAGCGCTTCGTGCTGATCGAGGACACGCCAGAGATCCAACTTCACCACCTCAACGCGGTCGGATTGGTGGCCGTGCGTGGCAAGCTCGGGGAAGCCGCAGTGACCCCTGCCGACCTGCTCGAGGCCGCACTCCGCCTGCGACCCGACCGGATCATCATGGGCGAAGTGCGCGGTGCCGAGGCGATCAGTTGGCTGCGCGCCGTCGGCACCGGTCATCCTGGATCGATTACCACCGTTCACGCCAATTCGCCCGACGGCGCGATCGAGCAGTTGGCGATGATGTCGATGCTTGCGGGGACCGAATTGGGGCGTGCCGAACTGGTCGATTATGTCCGGTCGATCGTCGATGTGTTCATTCAGCTGGGGCACGACAATGGGTCGCGGCTGATTACCGAGATCAAGTTCCGGCGCGCATCAGATCCGGCGACCTCGTCGCTACGAATCTAAGCTTTGATGCCATTCAAGCGCTAGCGGTCCTTCGCAATTGAGCGCGGTTTTCCTGAAGACGAAGGTAGCGCCCGTCGAACCCCGCCAGATCGCGCAGGCGCGGCAAGTCCAGCACGTCGAAGTGACGCCGGCTCCAGTTCAGCAGGCCTTCGCGGCGAAAACGCTGCAAGATGCGATTGACGTGAACCACGGTCAATCCAATCGTGTCGGCGAGCTCAATCTGAGTGAGCGGAATGGTAAAACCATCCTCCGCGCCAATTCCGAGCGCATCCAAGCGACAACTCATTTCGCAGAAAAAATGCGCTAATTTCTGAAAGGCATCGCGTTGCCCGACGTTGAGCAGGCTTTCGCGCAAGGTCGCCGCTTCGATCAGCGACATCATCAGCAAAGCGCGCTCGATGCGCGGATAGCTCACCATTGCGTTCATGAAAGCCGGCAATGGAATCAATGCAACTTCCGTGTCGCACAGCAGGCCGATATTATGGTCGCTCTCATTAAGAATGACGAAATGCGTATCGCATAGATCGCCGGGGAGCAGGTAGCCGAAGATCTGACGTCGGCCGTTAGCCAGATATCGGTAGCGAAATGCCACCCCACGCACGATCAAATAGATGCGATCCGGCCGGGTGCCTTCATGAACCAAGGTCTCCTTGGCATGGATCAGCCGCCGTGAAGACGTAAGATTGGAGAGGACCTTACGCTCGTCTTGATTCAGCGCCACCAAGGAGTCGAGGCGGTCGATCAGCGGCTGAGTTCGCGAAAAAGACGAATTGAATAAAGGGTTATCGCGGCAGGTCGGGAACTGTTCAATTATCAACGCCACCCCCCTGACATCGCCGAATTTCCGGTATCATGTGCGAGAATCTCGCCCTACGTCAAATTGAACAAATCAATGGCAAGGTTGGTTCCTGCGCTCGATCGGTCGGTCCAATCATGCAGAGGATACGTCAGTTCGCGGGCGGGGGAACGATGGCGACTGGCGTTGATCCAGGTTCGGCAACAGCGGGGCTGGTCTCTGGCGTGGAAAGCAGGAGTTGCCGCCACGTCCACGATCCCGACCCAAACACCATGAACAGGGTTCCTTCGCCAGTGCCATCCGGGATCGGCAACAAGCGCGGGCCCACCACGGGTTCGTCGAGGCAAGCGTCCGCGACACTCCTGAGACTAAGTTCGACATTCGCACGCACAATGAACAAAGGATCCGCCTCGGTCGCGGTGGCCGGGTTCCATCCGACATTCCACAAGACCAGCGCTCCGGCAATCGATCGAGTCTCGGGGGGAGCGCGGCGGATCGCATCGACGACCGCCGGGTCAAGCAGCACCGCATCGAGGATCGTCGTGGGAATCGAACAGGTGCCTGATGCGCCGGGAGTCGCAGCCG
>CAXSCF010000002.1:3896-8261 GCA_964235815.1 uncultured Sphingomicrobium sp. | reverse complement strand
CGGGCACTCGAGTGGGCAGCGCCGGGGGCGGAGGCTTGGCCGCGGCCGGTGCTGCTGCCTCGACCGCGATCAGCGCGATGGTCGTCGGCTTGGGCGGAAGCGCACGTGGCGGCGCGCGATAAAGCAGGAATAGCGAAATCACTGCCACATGGACGAGAAAGACGGTGGCGAGGACCGCAAGCCGTTGGCGGCGCGGAGGGGTCGCTCGATCAATCATCACGTCCCGACCTTGGCACGGGCTGGGCTCGACGATCAATGCCTCGACGCCGCAACGACTTCAAACCGTCGCTCGAAGGTGCCGAGCCAGCGCGCTTTCGCTGCCGTTCGCGTTTGCGAGCTTCGATCGCGACGACGACGGACCTTCGCACTTCGACCTCGCTCAGCATCCGCAGTCGCAACACGATGTGTGGGCCATCGAACTTAGAAGCGCGTTCAGCCTCTTTCACGTTCGTACATTGTCGGACTAATGATGGCTGCTGGCCAATCGCGAGAAAGACATCGAGCTTTCCCGTTTGAATGGCTGCGTGGGGAGCAGGGATGCGAGCGGTCGAAAGTCAGCTGCGAGCATGGATGATCGCCGGCCTCGAGGGAGAGGCGCTTGCGCATCGCTGCCTGCTAGAAGCGCTGGTTCCTTTGCTCACCGCTTTCTTTCGCCGCCGGATGTCATCCGGCACGGACGAGGTTGAGGATTTGGTGCAGGACACACTGATCGCCGTTCATACACGCCGTGCGACCTATGATCGCGCGCGGATGTTCACTCCGTGGTTGTTTTCGATCGCCCGCTACAAGCTGATCGACCATTTTCGTCGCCTTCGGCACACGGTGCCCATCGATGGCCTGGAGAATATCCTCAAGGTCGAGGGCTTCGAAGCAGCCTGCAATGCGCGTCTCGACGTCGATGGACTGCTCGATACACTCCCGCGCAAGCAGGCGCGTGTCATTCGCGCGATGCGGATCGACGGCAACAGCATTTCCGAAATCGCCCGCAGCGCAGGACTTGGCGAGTCCGATGTCAAGGTATCGATCCATCGCGGCCTGAAAGCGCTCGCCGCGCGCGTAGCGAGGTCGATGCAATGATCACCGGCGACCTCATCGATTCGCTGTCCAGCGACGTCAAATCCGTCGGGCGCGGCGCGGTCGGTCGCCAGCTGGTGCTTGGCATCGTGGCTGGCGTATTCGGATCCCTGGTCCTTGTCTTTGCGATGCTTGGCATCCGCGCCGACCTGACGGAGGCCATCCAGAGCAGCGCGTTCTGGATGAAGTGGGGTTATTCGGCGTCCCTCGCCGTCGCCGCAATCTACGCAACCTTGAGATTTGTTCGGCCCGAGCCCGGCGGTCTTGGACGCCTGTGGCTGATGGCATTGCCCGTCGCCGGGCTGGCGATCGTCGCTGCGGGCGAACTTGTCCGCACGCCGCGATCACAGTGGCTGGCGATGTGGCTTGGCCAAACCTGGTCCAAATGCCCCGAGCTTGTGCTGATGCTCGCAATACCGATCTTTGCCGGATTGCTTTGGTCTTCCCGGCGGATGGCGCCAACTCAGCTACGCGCAGCGGGAACCGCGGCGGGGTTGGCGGCCGGCGCCATCGGCGCGACCCTATATTGCCTGCATTGCCCCGAAGTATCCGCGTTGTTCGTCCTCACTTGGTATTCGCTGGGCATCGTGTTGACGGCCGGGATCGGCGCGTTGATCGGTCCGCGCCTGCTCCGCTGGTGACCCGGGCGTCTCGTCATCAGATTTTTGATGCGGCGAGGATGACCCGCCCCGTGCCGGCCTGAACCAGTACCGCGGTTCGGAATGGCGCGGGTACCGGCTTGATTGAAAATTGCATTACCTTGCCGTTCCAACCGCCCAACCGCACGAGGGACCGGACGATGTTCCTGTGAGGCAGGGTTCGCCCGCCATTCTCGCCCGCCCGGATCGGGACGGCGATCGTGCGCGGATCGTAGCGAACGAGCCAGACGGTGGCCGGCGTCGCGACGCGACCGGAGCCGATGGTCACTTTCCCTGCCCCGCCAACGATCGCTGGGCCGCTTGCGCCGCGATCACCTTGGCGGAGCGCCGCGATCAAGCGCCCGCGATCGGCCCCCGTGACGACCGATTTGCCATTCACGACAATCTGCGGCGTGGCGACATTGCCACGTCCGCCGGCATGGGCAAAATCCCATTGCCGCGCCGTATATTCGGGCTTGGCAAAGGTGTCTTTCCACCCCAGCCGATCCCAATAGGTCACCGCGAAACTCAAGGCGAGAATGTCGGGTCGGCCGGCCAGCGCATTGACCATTGCATTTGCTGGCGGACAGGATGAACAGCCCTGGCTCTGGTATAACTCGACGACAGTCGGGTGGGCGGCATCGGCCGCGAATGTCGCGGTCGGATTGATCAGCATCAGCAGGGTGATAATCGAGATGATATTCACAAACTTCTCCTTAGCGCATTCGGTCCTCGGCCCGCGCCAAGAAGCACGGCGGCCGACGCGGCGAGCAGAACGACATCATTGAGCAGGAATTGTCCGGGCAATGCCGACAGAGCCAACGGATTGCCAAAGCCGGGCTGGATGACGCCGGGCGTGGTGAACATGAAGGTCGGGGTCACCAGAGAGGTGATCGCGCCGACGCCGCCGCCAGCAGCAGGGCGATCCTTGGGGTGGGCTCCATCTGGCATCTCCGCGAAAGGGTCGATGCCATTAATAACCGTCTGCCAAACCGAACGGACGCAGCATGGCGCGCGGTTTGGCGCGGTTGGCGCATAATTGCTCAAGCCGTCGCCCGATTTCACAAATCCGGCATCAATTCTCGCGCGTTGATGGAACAGCTTAGCAGCAAGGAATGCCCGACATGCCGCGATTATCAAATCAAGTTGCCGTGGTCACCGGCGCCAGTTCCGGCATCGGCGCGGCAATCGCGCGCCTGTTCGGGAGCGAAGGGGCCGCGGTCGTCGTCGCCCATCATGACGATCCCGACAGCGCCGATGGAATAGTCCGCGATATCGAATCCGCTGGTGGCAAGGCGATCGCAGTCGGCGGTGACGTTCGCGACGAAGCCTTTGTCGAACAATTGTTCACGACCGTGCAAGACTCATTTGGGCGCCCCACGATCCTCGTCAATTCGGCGGGGGTCGATGCCGCCGGGTGCCCGATCGGGAAGATGGAGGTCGCGCAGTTTCGCAAGGTGCTGGAAACCAATCTCATTGGCCCGTTCCTGTTCTGCAGCGCGTTCGTACGCGCGGCGGACAAGGCCAAAGGCGGCGGCAAGATCATCAATATCACGTCGGTTCACGAAGACGTGCCGCGCGCCGGCGCAGGTGATTATTGCGCCTCGAAAGGTGGGCTTCGCAATCTCACCCGCTGCATGGCGCTCGAGCTCGCCGAGAAAGGGATAACGGTCAACAACATCGCCCCCGGGATGGTGCTGACACCGATGAACCAGGAAGCAATCGACGATCCCGCAGTTCGCAAGAAACAGACCGACAGCATCCCGATGAAGCGCGCCGCCAAGCCCGAGGAAGTCGCCGAACTGGCGCTCTACCTCGCGTCGAGCGCGGCCGATTACGCCACCGGAGCGACGTTCACGCTCGACGGCGGACTTACCCGCAACCTGGGCCAGGGGGCATGATGGCCAGCCCATCGTTCGACCTCGTTTCGGTAAAGCCGCTGACGATGAGCCGGTCGAACCGGCTCGCCAACATGTATGTGCTCAGCCCGTTCGTATGGCGCGACCGGGACTGCTGGCGCATCCTCGTCCGGGCGGTGCCGCGCCGCGATGACGAACCGCGGCTCAAGATGGCCGAGATTTGGCATGGCGTGTCGAGCGACGGTTTCCATTTCGACATGGATATCGCGCCGACCATCTTTCCGGGTCCCGACATGGCCGACCTCGATGGGTGCGAGGATCCTACTGTCCTAATTGGCGAAGGCGGCATCCGCGTGTGGTATACCGGCTTCAACCAGGCCGAGGAAATTGGCCGCATCATGGTCGCGCGCGGTGCCGATGCGCGTTCGCTCGAAAAACTTGGCGTCGCACTGCAATCGACGAAGTTGTATGCCAACCCCAAAGAACCGACGATTGTCTCCGCGGGCAAGTCGTGGCGGATGTTTTTCGAATATGCGCACGGCGGTGCCTCGCTGATCGGCGAAGCGCGCGCTACAAGCGTCGATGGCCCGTGGCGCGACCGCAAACCGAGCCCCGTTGCGCCACGCCCCACCTCGTGGGATTGCTGGCACCTCAGCCCCGGCCCGATCATCGGCGAAGGCACCGACGCCCCGGTGATGTTCTACAATGGCGCGACTCGCGATGCGAAGTGGCGCATCGGCTGGGCATTGTTCGACAAGGATGTGCGCACGGTCGTCGCGCGTGGCGACGATCCG
>CAXSCF010000002.1:0-3886 GCA_964235815.1 uncultured Sphingomicrobium sp. | reverse complement strand
GGTCACGATCAAGAACATCGAATGCGAAATCATTGATCGCGCGTGGCAAAACGGAACGATCAAAGCGCAAACGCCGCACAAGCGAACGGGCAAAAAAGTCGCGGTCGTCGCGCGCGGCGAAGATCCGCTGGTGTCGCCCGACGACAGCCGCGACAAGAACGCCACCGACATCGCCTTCGCCGCCTCTGCGGTAGAGCACGACGGCGACATCCGCATCTATCATTCGCAATCCGATCGCGACATCCGCTGCGCCATCGTGCGCCGGATATGACGACAACCGCGCAATTCGAAGGGAGCCCAAGCCGGCGCTATTATGCCGGCGGCGACCTCGCGCGGATCCGCACCATCGACGATCTGCGCGCGCGGATGTGTTCCAAAAGGGTCCTCACACAAAGCACCATGTCCAATGACTTGATCGAGGAGGTGGCACAGGTGCCGGGTCTCGCCGTTGGTCCCAACTTTACGTCTTTGGTCCCGACACGATCTGGTACGCGCTGGTCGATTGCGCCCGCGCCGCCGACTGCGAAGCGCTGGTCCTGACCCCACTTCGCAAGTCTTCGGCAATCGCGAATGGCGCCTTTGCCGCCCGAGAGTCGCGGCTATTGGCGCTGGCGGAAGCTGCTCGGGCAGATCCCGGTCTCGCGTTTGAACATGCGCGAGAATTGGCTGAGGCTGGTGAAGCCGCTTTGCGCCGCGACCTCGGCGAGCGGCTGGGCACCGTTGATCAACAGCATCTTGGCGACCGCGAGCCGCCGCCCGAGCAGAAACGCGTAGGGCGCGCTTCCGGTGGTTTCGCGGAACGCGCGGCTGAAGTGGAAACGGCTGACACCGCTCGCGGCGGCAATATCCTCGACCCCGATCTGGCGGGCGAGATTGGCCTCTATGAAATCGAGCGAGCGGCGCAGGCGAAACGGCGCCAGAACATGCCTGGCCAGCGGGGCCGACCGCCGCACATTGCTGTGCAGGCGCAACACGCGGCAAAGCAGTAGGTGCAGCATATCGTCGATATAGGCCTGCTGGCTGTCGTCCCCTTCCACTTCCTCGAGCAAGCCGAGCGCAAGCGCCTCGATTAACGGGTCGGACTCGCCAAGCGTCTCTTCCATCCCCACGAACGACGGATTGCGGTCGAACGCAGCGGCGACGACGTTATCGACGATCTTGGGGTCGAAATAAAAATGGGCGAAATCTATCGGCCCTTCGGTTTGCCAGCGGAATGCGGCGCCGGCCGGCACCACGCTGTAAGCACCCGGACCGACATCGCGCTCCGCCGCACTGCCTTCGCCGCGGCGATGCAATCTCTTGGCTCCGCCAAGGTGAATCGAAATGAAATGATGGTCGAGCGCAGCTTGGTCAATGTCTGGCGAAATGCCCCGCCAGCGTCTAATCGTCGTGGGCACGGCGCTTCCGACAAGTTTGTCGAGAATCGGCGGAGCAGACAGGCTGTGGCCCCAGCGATCGGGCGACGAAGGTACGCCGAGTTCCACCTTCACGACCGGATACTCCTCAAAGAAAGCGCTGCTCCATGGTGGACGCCTACTCCCATTCGCGCGTCTGCACAAAAAGGTTACGACCGGGTCGTTTGTGCATCCGATGTTTCGCGCGTCTTACCGTTTGTCACGGTCGGATCGCGCGCCAGTTGTGCATTCGTGCGCTGATTTTCCTCCCTTTGCTCCAACCGCGCGAAAATATTAATTCGTGCTGGAAAAGCGGGACGCAATGCTCCTTGGTCCAGTTGATAAGGTCACTGTTCCAGCAAGAGGAACCGTGGCTGCGGTAGAAAAGGGAATTGCGATGACTGCATGCAAACAGGGATCGACACGTCGCTGGACGACGCGATTTTGCGCGTCGGTAGCGGCCTTCGGCATGGCTGCAATCGGAATGAATGCCGGTGCCGTCGCATCGGATCACATCGATTCCCCATCGATTGCTCAGGACCGCGGGTCCGACCTTGCCGACTTGTATGCGTTCGTCGATCCCAACGATCGAAGCCAGGTTGTGCTGATCATGAGCACGCAAGATTTCATCGTGTCCGGCGAACATTTCGGCATGCCGATTTTCGACAGCAATGTTCGCTATCGCTTCGAGATTGAGAATACGGGCGACGCCAGACCCGATCGCTTCATCGACGTCTATTACTCGCCGGGCCTGGGCCGGGAAATGAGCCAGACCGCGCGCGTAGTCCTGCCCGATGGTTCGTCATTCGAAGCACCGACAACGCCATCGACGGAGGAATATCGAGCGCCGGAATTCATCGTCACGTCCAACCCGAGGAGCGGCGCGACCTTCTTTGGCGGCAACGCTGACGATCCGTTTTTCCTGGACGATACCGGCGCCAACCGACTGGTTGGATCGATCGGCAAGGGCCATCCCGACAAGTCCTTCCTGTCGGCGCGCGGCCGTGACACCTATGCCGGGTTCAACACGCTGATCACCGCCGTCCGTGTCCCCATCGCGATGCTGCGCGGATCGGCCGGAACCATCATCGGCATCAACGCCGTGACCCAGCGACGCCGGAATCAGCACATCGGCGACGACGGCGTGGTCAAGGGGTCGGGCGACTGGCAGACGGTCGACCGCGACGGTGTGCCCCTGGTCAATAACGGGCTGATTCCGGCGCCGCGCAAGAATGAATATAATAGTGCGTCGACCGAGGACGATGCGCGGGGCAAGTTCCGAAACGATATCGTCAAGTCGCTGCGCGCGGCAGGCACCGACGAGGCCCACATCGCGATGCTGCTCGGAGTATTTGTCGACAAAGGCGATATCCTGCGTCTCGACCTCGGCGTGCCCAACCGCGGACCGGGTGGCGGCAACAACCGTGATGGTGGCTTCGGGAAGATGGGCGGACGACGGCTGCAAGACGACGTCGTCGATGCCACGTTCATGATCATCAATAATGGCCGACCACTGGGCGACCGGGTCAATGGCAATGAAGTCGCCTTCGGAAACAGCTTCCCCTTCGTGGCCAAGCCACACCAGCCATTCCCACCCAAGGCCGGCGCCGAAGATTTGACGCGGCAATAAGCGCCTTGTCGATGTTGGCCAGGGCGAAGCAATGCCGGCGCGCCAACCTGCGCCGGCATTGCTTCGCCATCACTGCCTTGGCGGGGCTCGCGATCGGGTCGATGGCCGCTGCCCATGATTTCTGGATTCAGCCATCGCGCTTCTGGATCGCACCGGGCGGTGCGACGTCGATCGCCATCCTGGTCGGTCACGGGCCCGCCCGTCAGCGCTGGGTACTGCGCCTCAACCGCGTGGTCGGACTGGTCAGCGTCGGACCCAACGGACGACGGATCGACCAGAGCGACAGGCTGAGCCAGGGCACCTATGCGCCTGATGCCGAGCTGACCCTGGCGGATCCCGGGGTCCATGTCGTGGCGTTCCAGAACAGGCCAACGGTCAATGAGTTGCCGGCGATCCGCTTCAACTCTTATCTCGCCGCCGAAGGCATCCGGCCCGCGATCGAATGGCGCCAGCGGACTGGGACAGCCGATCAGCCCGGTCGCGAAGTCTACAGCCGCCGAGCCAAGGCTTTGGTACAGGTGGGTGCACCGACCGGGGCGCGCCAGCCGCAGGTTACGCGCTCACTCGGCATGGCTCTGGAGATTATTCCCGCCATCAACCCCTACAGTCCACGCACGGCCCGCAACCTGCCCATCCTGGTCGTTTACCATGGCCGACCGCTTAGCGGCGCGTTCGTCAAATTGACCAACCTCGACAATGACGCGCGTCCGGTGGAAACTCATCTAAGCGACGGTCACGGCCGCGCCGTTTTCGGCTTGCCCAAGTCCGGCAATTGGCAGTTCAACGTGGTCTGGACGCGACCGCTCAAGGACAACCCGGCGGCCGACTTCGAAACCACCTTCTCCAGCTTAACTTTCGGCTT
>CAXSCF010000001.1:2411-94208 GCA_964235815.1 uncultured Sphingomicrobium sp. | reverse complement strand
ATGTCAGAGCCTATATTCCTTATGGGATGCCTATCCCAAGATTTAAGACGCGGCGGCCGAACCTACTGTCTAAGGAAGGGTTCGACGCCCCGTTCAATGGCAATCAGGAAGGGGGTGACGAACATGCGGCCACCATAACCACTAGCTAGGCTCAGGGCCTCGGGGCGGTGTGAGGTCTAGACACCTCATGCCGCTCGCAGCCCCGTTGGGGAGCATTCACCAGTAAGTTCAACTCCGTCCCTAGGCGGGCGCTCTCTCGGGCGCTCGCCTAGGCCTATTTGTATGGCAGAATCCCTAAGGAATCGCAAGTGTCCGAACTTACCAAAGAGGATCAAGTCTTTAAACGGTTACTCGAAACTCCGCACAAGGAGCAGGAGCCGCTTCGCAAAGTACGCGGTGAGTCTGCGCACTCTCACAATGACGAAAGCTCAGCGCCTGACGGTTAGCAAGAAGAACCGCGGCTTCGACGACCTCCTGCTGCGGCGTTCCTCGCTTGAGACCGTCTCTCGGGCAGCAAGCGCCACCAAAGCACTTTTTGCTGTCCTACACGAACCAAGCCGGTTATTTCGAGTCGCATGGACACAAATGATCAGGGCGCCGAGCCCGCCGCTTCCACCCAGATTCTCCTCACCTATGGCCGTCACGCGCCCGACGATCCGCCCCCGCTCGGCCCCGCCCCGCAGCTTGAGACGATCGCCACCGAGACGCGTCACTATCGCCACGACGGCTGGACCCCGGCGGCGCGCGCCGGCTTCCTTGAGATGCTGGCCAAGAGCGGGGTGGTGACCGACGCCTGCCGCGAGGTCCAGGTCAGCAGCCAGGCTGCCTATGCGCTGCGCAACCGTGATCTTTTGTTCGCCGCCGGGTGGGATGCGGCCTTGTCGCTGGCGCGTGCGCGGCTTGCCGACGAACTGTTCCACCGCTCGGTCAATGGCATGGTCGACCAGGTTTGGAAGGACGGCGACATCGTCGCCGAGCGCCACCACCACGACAATCGGCTGTCGATCGCGGTGCTCAACCGGCTCGACGCGCGCACCGACCGTGCCGAACGCATCGGCGCGCCGAGCCTCAACCTCGCCGGCCACTGGGAAGCCTATCTCGCGGCGCTGAGCGAGGACCGGATCGCCGATGCCGAAGCGCTGCTCGCGCCCCCGCCCGTCCCTGCCCCCGCCCCCGTTCCCGTCGCTGTCCCTGTCACCGTCCCTGCACTTCTCGGGCACGGTTCCGATGCGATGTTGATCCATCAATTTCATCAACTTCGCAGCGGCATGGCGCTCGACGAAGCCGGGGACTGCGACGCCCGCGACGATGATGACACGAAGGACGAGCGCGTCTGGGTCCAGGATCACAGCTGGCGCACCAACTACCCGCCCCCCGACGATTTCCACGGGGACGAATATGGCGATTATGGCGAGGAGGACTATGACCGCCAGTGTACGCCCGACGAACGAGCCCTGCTCGACCGTGCTTATCCGACGCTTTGCGCCGACGGTCGGATCGATCCCCGCGCGGTCGAGGAGGATGAGCGCGATGCCTTTTTCGCCGCGCTGAAAGACGAGATCGACGAGCTTGAGGCCGGGCGCGCCGATGATGACGATGATGCCCCGGATGATACCGCCGACGATGCCGCGGGTGCGGACGACGACGAAGACGCCGATGCCGTCCCTGCCGACAATGGTGGCATTTCCGGCGATCATCCCGTCGCCGCGGCCCTGAGCGCCTCGGTGGAAACATCGTCGGACCCGGAAAGCGGCGCGTCGAAACCGCGCCGGGCGCGCGCCGCTGGCAAAGGATCGGGGCGCGCCGATCCGTCCTTGCCCGCCGCCGCCGCGATGCCGCTGATCACGGACTCGGCGCCGAACACCTCCTGACCCCTGCACTTTGCCGCCGAAAGGCGCTAAGGGCGCGCCATGCATTTCCTCGACCAGGCCAAGATTTTCGTCAGTTCGGGCGCCGGCGGCCCCGGCGCGGTCAGCTTCCGGCGTGAAAAATATATCGAATATGGCGGGCCCAACGGCGGCCACGGCGGCAAGGGCGGCGATATCGTGTTCGAGGCCGTCGCCGGGCTCAACACGCTGATCGACTTTCGCTACACCCAGCATTTCCGCGCCCCGCGCGGCAAGGGCGGCGCGGGCAGCAACATGACCGGCGCGGGCGGCCCCGACCTGGTGATCAAGGTGCCGATCGGGACGCAATTGCTTGCCGACGACGAAGAACGCACCCTGCTCGCCGACTTCACCACCGAGGGTCGGCGGATCCATTTCCTCAAGGGCGGCGACGGCGGGCGCGGCAATGCCAGCTACAAGACCTCGACCAACCGCACCCCGCGTCAGCATGGCGCGGGCTGGCCGGGCGAGGAGATGTACCTGTGGCTGCGCTTGAAGCTGCTCGCCGATGCGGGGCTGGTCGGGCTGCCCAATGCGGGCAAGTCGACCTTCCTCAACCGCACCACCAACGCCGTCGCCAAGGTCGGCGAATATCCCTTCACCACGCTCCGCCCGCAGCTCGGCGTGGTCCAGCACAAGGGGCGCGAGTTCGTCCTCGCCGACATCCCCGGGCTGATCGAGGGGGCGGCCGAAGGCGCCGGGATCGGCGACCGCTTCCTCGGCCATGTCGAGCGGACGCGGGTCCTGCTCCATCTGGTCGATGCCGCCGGCGACGACCCGCTCGAGGCCTATCGCGTCGTCCGCGGCGAGCTCGACGCTTATGGCGCGGGGCTCGAGGACAAGCCCGAGGTGCTGGCCTTGTCGCGTGCCGATCTGGTCGATCCCAAGGTCATGGCCAAGCTGGCGAAGAAGCTCGCCAAGCTTGCCGGGGTCGAACCGATGGTCGTCTCGGCGGCGACCGGCGATGGGCTCGACCCGTTGCTCGATGCGCTCCTCGACAAGGTCGGCGGAGCCAAGGCGGCCGAGGACGAACTGGTCCACGAAGCCGAATGGTCGCCGCTGTGAGTGCGGGCGGGGCGTGAAGCTGGCGCTGACCGGGGCGACGGGCTTCGTCGGCGGCGATGTGCTCGATCTGGCGCTCGCTGCGGGGCACCGGGTCCGGGCCCTGACCCGCCGGGCCCAGCCGCCGCGCGACGGGGTCGAATGGATCGAAGGCGCGCTCGACCATGACTCCGCGCTGGCGCGGCTGGTCGCTGGAACCGATGCGGTTATTCACGTCGCCGGGGTGATCAATGCCCCCGACGCCGCGGGGTTCGAGGCGGGCAATGTCGCCGGCACCGCGGCGATGCTGGCGGCAGCCGAAGCGGCCGGCGTGCGGCGCTTCGTCCACGTCAGCTCGCTCGCCGCCCGCGAGCCCGGCCTGTCGCTCTATGGCGGCAGCAAGGCGCGCTCCGAAGCACTGGTCAAAGCCGCGCCACTGTCGAGCGCGATCGTCCGTCCGCCCGCGGTCTACGGCCCCGGCGACCGCGAGACGCTCGAATTGTTCAGGATGGCGCGGCGCGGGTTCATGATTTTGCCTCCGCCCGGAAGGCTGTCGCTGATTCACGTCGACGATCTCGCCCGATTGCTGCTGGCGCTTGCGGCGAGCGAGGCGGCGCTGCTCGTCGAGCCCGACGATGGCCGGCCCGGCGGCTGGACGCACCGCCAGTTCGCCGACGCGCTCGGCCAAGCTTTCGGCCGCGGCGTGCGACCGATTTCGGTCCCGCCTGTCATCCTGCGCCTCGCGGCGCGCGGCGATGTCATGCTGCGCGGCGCCAAGGCCAAGCTGACCCCCGACCGCGCCGCTTATTACTGCCATCCCGACTGGACCGCCGCGCCCGACCGTTCGCCCCCGGCCAGCCTGTGGTCACCGATCGTGGACACGCAGCTTGGCCTGAGCGAGACGGCGCGCTGGTACCGCGCCCACGGCTGGCTCTAACTCCGACGCCCTCTTTGCGCCCCATTCGATTGCTTATGCGATGCCCCCAGATTAGGACTTGCCGATGACCACACGCGCCGCCACCGACGACCGAGTGAAAGCCCTCATCGAACCGTTCAACAAGAACGGCGTCGACGTCGGCGACGACACGCGCTTTGCCCAGGACCTTGAGTGGGACAGCCTGACCGTGCTCGATTTCGTCGCCACGATCGAGGACGAGTTCGACATCCTGATCACCATGAACCAGCAAGCCGAGATCGAGACGGTCGGACAGTTGGTCGACGCGGTCGAGAAGATGACGGCGTGACCGACCCCGGACTGGCCATGACCGACGGCGGCGCCCCCGGCGAAGTGGCGGGCGGGGATCTTTTCTCCAAGTTCGACGGCCTTATCGCGCAGCGCGAGAGCCTGCTATCGACCGGGCTGACCGACCCCTTTAACCTCGTCATGGAGCGCGTCGAAAGCCCGACCGTGGCGATCTGCAACGGGCAGCGGACGATCCTGCTCGGCACCTACAATTACATGGGCATGACCTTCGACCCCGAGGTCATCGCGGCGGGCAAGCAGGCGCTCGACGACTATGGCGCGGGAACGACGGGGAGCCGCGTGCTCAATGGCACCTACGCCGGGCACAAAGCGTGCGAGGAAGCGCTCAAGACGTTCTACGACATGGACCATGCGATGGTCTTCTCGACCGGCTATCAGGCCAACCTCGGGATCATCTCGACCATCGCCGGCAAGGACGATTATATCGTCCTCGACATCGACAGCCACGCCTCGATCTACGACGGCTGCGCGCTCGGCAATGCCAATATCGTGCCGTTCCGCCACAATGACATCGACGCGCTCGAGAAGCGCCTCAAGCGCATTCCCGAAGGCGCCAAGACTTTGGTCATCCTCGAGGGAGTCTATTCGATGCTCGGCGACATCGCGCCGTTGAAGGAAATGGTCGCGGTGGCCAAGGCGGCGGGGGCGATGGTGCTGGTCGACGAGGCGCATTCGATGGGCTTCATCGGCGAGCATGGCCGCGGCGTGGCCGAGGCGCAGGGGGTGATCGACGACGTCGACTTCATCATCGGCACTTTTTCGAAGTCGGTCGGGACGGTCGGCGGTTTCTGCGTCTCGAACCATCCCAAGTTCGAGATTTTGCGGCTGGTGTGCCGGCCGTACGTGTTCACCGCCTCGCTGCCGCCGTCGGTCGTGGCGACCGCGGCGACCTCGATCCGCAAGCTGATGGACGGCGCGGACAAGCGCGCGCATCTGTGGGAAAATAGCAAGACGCTTCATCGCGGACTGAAGGCGCTCGGCTTCACGCTCGGCACCGAGACCCCGCAATCGGCGATCATCGCGGTGCTCGTGCCCGACCTCGAGACCGGGGCGGCGATGTGGGAAGCGCTGCTTCAGGAGGGATTGTACGTGAACTTGGCGCGGCCGCCGGCGACACCGGGCAACATGACCCTGCTGCGTTGCTCGCTCTGTGCCGAGCACGATGCCGAGCAGGTCCGCCAGATTCTGACGATGTTCGAGGCGGCGGGTCGCGCGACCGGCTGCATCCCTTCGACGAACGGGGTTTCGCTCGCCGGGTGAGGGGACTAGACACGAGCCATGACCGCAGGGGAAGATCGGCGCTTTGACTGGCGCGGTGGCGGGGCGGCCGCCGGGGCGCTGCTTGCCGCGCTTATTTTGCTCGGCATGGTGTTCCTGGTGGCGGCATCGAACGATGCCCGCGACGAAGCGCTCGATGGCGAGCGCCACGCTTATGAAGTGACCTTGCTGACCCGCTCGCTCGATGCCAGCGTGTCGCGGGCCGAAGCCGCGCTCGGGCGGTTCGTGCTTGACGAGCAGGTCAAGACCAGTGGCAACATCTATTATTCGCAGTGGCGCCTAGCCGGGCAGCAAATCTTCGATCTGGGCAAATTGCTTCACGACGAGCCGTCGCAAAGCGATCGGCTGATCCGACTGCAACAATTGTATCGCCAGCGTGGCGAAGAATTTGCGCTCGCCGCGCGAGCCACGGTCGCCGGGCGCGGCGCCGGAGGCACGGGCTATTATTACGCCGCGGCGCAGTCGCCGACCGGGCCCGCAGTGCGGCGTGTCCTGAGCGATATTGCCGAAGGCGAGCGACTGGTTCTCAACGAGCGAATGCAGCGGACTCGTTTCTTTGCCGCTCGCGCCGATAAATTGAGCGATTATCTAAGCTGGCTGGGGGTGATCGTCGGGGCGATGGCGGTGTTTCTCGGCGCGGTCGCGGTCCAGGCCCTGCGCCTCAACGCGATCGCGCGGCGCGAGGCGGACAGCGAAGCCGAACGCTCGCAGGTGCTTGAGCAGGCGGTCGCCGATCGCACCCGCGAACTGAGCGACGCCAACCTTGCGCTAAAGGCCGAAGCGGTCGAACGCCACGCCGCCGAAGCCCAGCTGCGCCAGGTTCAGAAGATGGAAGCCGTTGGCCAGTTGACCGGGGGCATCGCGCACGACTTCAACAATATGCTGGCCGTGGTCGTCGGCGGGATCGATCTCGCCCGGCGGCGGCTCAACGGCCCGCGCAGCGAAGTGATGATCCACCTCACCAACGCGATGGAAGGCGCCACGCGCGCCGCGGCGCTGACCCGCCGCTTACTGTCCTTCGCGCGGTCCGAGCCCCTGCTTCCCGAATGCGTCGACAGCGCGCAACTGGTCGGCGGCATGAGCGAGTTGCTCGACCGAACGCTGGGCGAGCGGGTCGAAGTGCGCACCGTGCTCGACCCTGCCGCATGGCCGGTATTCGTTGACATGCACCAGCTCGAGAATGCCATTCTCAACCTTGCGGTCAATGGCCGTGACGCGATGGATGGCGAGGGTGAATTGACAATCTCGACCGCCAACGAGACGGTCACCGCCAACGCCGTCGGGGACATTCAGCCGGGCGATTATCTTCGCATTTCGGTAAGCGACAGCGGTTGCGGAATGAGTCGGGAAGTTATCGACCGCGCGTTCGAGCCTTTCTTTACCACCAAGGCCGTCGGCAAGGGCACCGGGCTGGGGCTGAGCCAGATCTTCGGCTTCGCGCACCAGTCAGGGGGCGAGGTCGGGATCGACAGTCGTCCGGGCAAGGGCACGACCGTATCAATCTATCTGCCGCGCACCGCCGAAGCCGCGACCAACGTCCGCCTGCATCCTGCAGCGCAGCGCCAGGAAGCCGACATCACCGTTCCCGGAGCGCGGATCCTGCTGGTCGAGGATGATCCGCGCGTGCGGACCGCGACCGTCGGAGCGCTTGAGGATCTGGGCTATGACCCGGTCAGCTGCTCCAGCGGGGCGGAAGCGATGCGGTTGTTCGCCGCAGCCGATTTCGAGCTCGTCGTGTCCGACGTGATCATGCCCGAAATGACCGGACCGGAGCTGATCCGGGAGTTGCGGGCCCGGCGCCCCGACATCGCGGTCCTGTTCGTTACCGGCTTCGTCGGGGATGGCGACAGCGACGATCTGGTCGGGCATGAACTGCTCCGCAAGCCCTTCACGGTCGCCGCGCTGGCATCCTCGGTGGCCGGGGCCTTGGCGCGCGGATCTAGCGGATCGCACCCGATTTCAGGAGCCGCGGCAACAGGCTGAGCGCGCCGAGCAAGGGATGGCGCCGCTGCCACGGCTTAAGCACGAAATCGGTCCCGGCGTGGCGATTGATCTTCCACACGATGTACTCGGCGCCCCCGGCGTAGGTCGCGCTGGCTTTGGCGAGACGCACAACCGATAGCAATTTGCCCTCGATCCGCCGGCGCCCCCAACCCCCGCTCGAGGCAGTGGGGCAAATGGCGGCGATGGCAGCTTGCGAAAAGCGTTCGTAGCGGGCGCGGTCCTGATCGACGACCGATCCGGCGCGGGTCTTGCGTTCGGCGCGAAGCTCGGCCGAATAGGTAAGCGAAAAGGCCCGCCGCCACCAGTCGAGCGGCGCTTCCCCCGCGATCCGCCCGGCCGCGGCGAGCAGGGTCGGCGCGGCGCGCGCGACCGAGGCCACGGTTGCATGGCGCGCCTTGTCGTCGGCGGCCCACACCAGTCGCGACGGCTGGGCGAAGCGCGCCCACACCGACACGTTGCGCGTTTCCGGCCGATTGAGGCGCGCAAAGTCGGCTTCGCTGAGGACGGCATATTTGGCAGCCAGACCGGCGTGCTCGAAAGGAAAGACATTGGGCGGGATCAGCGCATTGGCGCGCGCCAGCCACGGCTTGTCATAGGCGCTGCGATAGTCCGACACGATCAAATAGAAATCGAGCATCAACCCGTCGAGTTGCCGTTCCCGCAGGCAGGATCCGTAGAACAGCACCGCGCGGCTCGCCGCGCCGTGCCGCGCCGCCACCGCCCTGGCCATCGCCGCGACGCGTGGATCGACCGGTTGTGCCAGTTCATCGGCGACGAGCGCCTCGATCGTCGTCATCGTCAGGCGGCGAGGCGCACGAACGACAGTGGCAGCGCCGAGCGAAGCAGGATGGGCTTGCCGATACCCGCGCGGAACGTTTCACCGTCGAGGATCACGTCGCTGCCTTCGCCCTCGATCGAGATTTCATCGGCTTCCTCGACGTGAACGCCCGCCATCTTGGTTTTGCCGAGGCGTCCGAAAAGGCTTGCTCCAAAGGCGCGCAGCAACGACCCCGACCGCTGCTCAACCGCGACGAACTTGAGCGAGCCGCTGTGGTGTGAGCCGACGTCACTCGACAGCAGGACTTTTTCGAGGGTCGTGACAAACAGCAACGAGAAACGGCCTCGCATCGCTCCCTCCCGGCGCAAGGAGACGCTGAGGTGCGCCGGCTCGGGCGGAAGGAAGCTGGCGCGCATGCGAAACACCTGACCCAGCACGACGGCGATTGCGGTAATGATATGGCTGATCGAATTGGGCAATCCGAGCGGGTAAATTCGGTTGCGGCAGTAAAGCATGATGTCGGCAAGGCCAGCTCCGCCGAGGAACATGCCAATGACCGGCTTGATCCCGTCCATTCCGCCCGACAGCGCGATCAGTTCGCGCGGGACAATGTGCGGGGCAAGGTCGCTCTGGGCGAGTTCGAGCAGTCGCCCAAGCGCCACCACCGGATCTCCCCCGGCGCCCAGATCAAGCGCGATGAGGTTGGTCTTGCCGCTTGGCAGTACCGCGACGGGGGGCGGCGAGGCGCCGAAGTGACCGCCATTGTAGAGCTCGGTCAGCGCCGCCTGGACAGTGCCGTCGCCGCCGTTGATGACCAGCAATTTGGGCTGGACGCGGGCGATCGTCGCCATCGCTTCGCCGATCTGGTTAGCGCGCTCGACCTCATAATGGAAAATATCGATGTGATCGGCGCAAAAGGCGCGAATCCGCGGCAGCTGGGCGATATTTCCGGTCGACTTGGGGTTCGACAGCAAGGCGATCCTCGGTCGCTTCATCAGCTTTGCGCAGGCCCCACCGACAGGCCGTGGACATAGAGCAAGTGGACTTCGGTGCGGGTCGGCGAACGGCCGACGGACACTGCCGTCCGCGCAAAGGCAGGCCGCATGTTCATCAACGAAACGCGCGGGTTGTTCGAATAGCCGCCACCGTCGTGGCGATCCTTGTCGCCATTGCCGTTGAGGTCGTGATGGACCGCGACGGCGTAGCGACCCGCACCGGGCACTGCGATACAAACGTCGATCGGGCCGCGGCTGCTGACCGGCACCTTGATCCGGCGCAGGCGCCCCTCCTTCTTGAGATAGACCGACGGATTATTGCCATAGACCGACAATTTGAGCGAGCCAGTCGGCCGCTGCAGCCCGGCGACGCGGACAAGCAGGGCCGGCTTGCCCGCGGCACAGACGGCCGCGTCCGCGCCGACGATGACCGCAGCCGCGGGCTGGGCAAGGCCGAGCGCGACGAGCGTGGCCCCGAAAGCCAGGGGAGAGCGAGATTTGCGCATGAAATCCATGTCCATTCTGCTACAGCCGAAGTTCCGGTGTCTCCGCCCCCCATTCTGCGGGAGTCGCCGTCACAGTGTATGTCGGGCCCGTTTGCGGCCAAATCATGGTGCAGGGACGACGAAACGTGGGACGGCTTGCCCTGATCGACCGATATTTGGCGCGAAGCATCACCGTTCCGTTGCTAGGAACGCTTCTGCTGGCGGCGATGCTGCTGGTGCTCGACAAGATCGTGCGCCTGTTCGATTTCGTGATCGATGCCGGCGGGCCGGTCAGCGTGGTCTGGCGGATGCTCGCAAATCTGCTCCCCGAATATTTCGCGTTGGGCATCCCGATCGGGCTGCTGCTTGGCATCCTGCTCGCCTTTCGCAAGCTCGCGCTGTCGTCCGAGCTCGACGCGCTGCGCGGCATCGGGATCGGTTATGGTCGCTTGCTGCGCGTGCCCTACGCCTTCGCCGTCGGCTTGCTGCTGCTCAACATCGCAATCGTCGGCTGGATCGAGCCCTATTCGCGCTACCGCTACGAAGGGTTGCGGTTCGACCTGCGTTCGGGCGCGCTCGGCGCGGCGATCAAGGTCGGCGAGTTCAACACCATGGGCAAGCACATGACGCTGAGGATCGATCGCAGCGAAAAGAAGGGCACCAGTCTCGGCGGCATCTTCACCGCGCTCGAAGACACGAACGGGATGCGCATCGCGGCGAGCGCGCAAAGCGGTCAGTTCCTGTCGACCGGCGATCCCGACACGATCATCTTTCGGCTCAAGAAAGGCCGGTTAGTGCAGGACAGCCCCAAATTTACTACCCCGCGCACGTTGGCCTTCGACAGCTACGACATGCCGATCAACTTGCCCTCGATCGACCCGTTTCGCGGCCGCGGCAGCGATCGCGAGGAGTTGAACCTGATGGAGATCAGCTCACGCGCTTATGGTGCCGCCGCAGCCAGGGTCAGCGTGCATGATAATCTCGAGGCGCGCGCCAACCTCCATTACCGGCTGGTCGAAGTGGTGATGATGTTGATGCTGCCATTGCTTGCCATCGCGCTCGCGGTGCCACCCAAGCGATCGTCGTCGGGGCTCGGCATCTTCATCGCGATCGTGATGGTCGTGACCTATCACAAGATCAATCAATATGCCGAAAGCGCGGGCGCGCAGGGGCGCCTGATCCCTGAACTGGCGCTGTGGTTGCCGTTTCTTGCCTTCGTCGCTTTGATCGGCTGGATGTACCACGTCATCGCCCACCGTCCCGGCGGTCAACCGATCGGCGCGCTCGAGGCCGCCTTTGCCACGCTTGGCAAGTGGATCGGCAAGCTGCGTCCACGCCGCCGGCTGCGCGGCGCAACCGTGGCATGACCGGTTTCAACTTCCTCCCTTCGCGGCGGATCGCGATCTACATGGCGCGGCTGTTCGCGAGCCGTAGCTTCGCCGTGCTGATCATGCTCGTGATGGTGCTGATGGCGCTCGACCTGCTGGGCGAATCGGGCAAGATTCTTGCCGTCCCCGGCAATGGCGAACCCGAGCTGTGGCGCTATGTCGGGTTGCGCGTTCCGATGCTCGCATCGCGCTTTCTGCCGTTCGCGATACTGCTCGGCACGCTGATCGCCCTCACCAGTCTCAATCAGAATAGCGAAGTGGTGGCGATGAAGGCGGCGGGACTGTCGGCGCACCAGATACTCGCGCCGATGATCCTCGCCAGTATCGCCGTGGCCTTGATCGCCTTTGCCTTCAACGAAACGGTGGTGGTCCGCGCCTCGCGCACGGCCGACGCCTGGACGGGTGCCGATTACAAGCCGATCCCGCCCGACAGTGGAGTGCTCAGTAATGTCTGGGCGCGCGACGGCGAGCAATTGGTCCACGTCCGGCTGGTCGCCGGGCGCGGCGCGAAGGTGCGGTTGGAGGGAGTGACCATCTATCAGCGCAGCGGCGGAGCGCTTGAAGGATTGATCGATGCGCCCCTTGCCCGCCAGCGACCGGGCGGTTGGCGATTGTTTAACGCACGGACGTACGACACCGCGATGAATGTCGTGCGCAAGCAGCCGATCCTCGACACGCTGAACGGCGTTGAAGCGACGCGCTTCACGCTCGCCAAAATCAACGCCACAAGCCAGGACTTCAACTCGCTCGAACAGGCGATTACCGACCTCGATCGCGCGGGGCGTCCGTCGGCGACGGCGCGCAGCGGATGGTGGCACAAGATCAGTGGCCCCCTGTCGATCACGCTGATGCCGTTGCTCGCCGGCCTGGCCGCGTTCGGGCTGGCGCGATCGGGTCAGGTGCTGATCCGCGCCGCGATCGGAATGGCGCTGGGCTTCACCTATTTCCTGGTCGATAGCCTGAGCCTGGCGCTGGGCAATGTCGGGGCCTATCCGCCGCTGCTGGCGGCGTGGGCGCCGTTCCTGCTGTTTTTGTTCATCGGCGAGATGGTGCTGGTCCGCTCGGAAGAATGAGCTTCAGGCGGGTCGTCCGCGCCACGACGCTGCCGCCAGCCGTCTGACAAGCGGCAACAACCCACCATAATTGGCCCCGTGGTAGGCCGAATCGGACGCCAGCGCAGCCTTGATCCGGCGATGCGCGGTCGGCAGCGCGTGATAGGGCAATCCCGGCAGGAGGTGGTGCAGCGCGTGATAGCGCAAGCCCACCGGCGCCCAGAACTCGGCCATCGGGCCGGGCGGCGGGACGTTGACGCTGTCGAGGAACTGTTCGGTCACGCTCAGCGGCTCGCCGTCATTTTCCCACAAATGCGCGACCAGCGTGCGCGTCTGGTTGAGCAGCATCGTGCCGGCGGTGATCGCCAGGAACACGGCAAAAACGTGGAGCGAGACAAGCCCCGTCGCGACCAGCGCGATCAAGGTGATGGCCCACACGCTCGCCGCGGCTTCCTGCCAGCGCCACTGGCGGGCCAACTCGCCCTCGGCCGGCTTGCGGCGGAAGTGGGGGTTGATCTGGAGTCCCGAATAACGTTCGACGACCAAAGTGCGCAGGCGCGGGACGAGCAGCGACAGCGGCGCGAGCACGGCAAAGCGGAACATCAAGGCGAGCGGGGCCAGCGTCGCGGCGACCAGGAACACCGGCAGCGTCCACGGCTTCATCAGCGCGAGCGGAAGATATTCGGGATCTTCGACCGTGCCGTAGCGGATCTTGGCATGGTGAAGGTTGTGGATCCCTTCATAGAGGAACGATGGGATCAGCAACGGCACCCCGGCGATGAGGTTCCAGCCGAGCTTGAAGCCCCGCAGTTCGCCCTTCTTGATGTGGGTCAGTTCGTGGATGAAGCTGCCGGCGCGGAACAGGCCGACGATGCTGACTAGCCCGGCAACGATCATGACTAGCCCGCTAGGGGTCATCGCGGCCAGCGCCAGCGCGGCATAGCCCACCGCCGCCGAGGCGAGGAAGTCGGTCCAGTAAGTCCGCGCCGAGGGCACGTTGAGGTCGCGCGTCACGTCCGCCGCGGCGCGCAGCATCGCCTTGTCGTTGCACTGCGCCTTGAGCGGCGCAGGAGCCGTGTCCGGGGCTGGAGCGGCGGGCGTGGTCGACGTTTCGAAAATGATCGTAACCTCTTGTGCGAAATGGCCGATTGCCGTGCGACTGTGGCATGACGATGGCGCTCTTGGGAGCGCCGCGCGGCGCGTGACAAGAGCCACCTATCTCGCTAGCCCATGACGCATGAACCGCAGCCTTACGATCCGCCCCGTCACGACCAAAGCCGAGCGCCGCGCCTTCGTCGACTTTGCCTGGCACGTATACAAGGACGACCCGATGTGGGTTCCCCCGCTCAAGGACGAGGTCCACGGGCTGATCGACCCCAAGAAGAACCCGTGGTTCGGCCATGGCCGCGCGGCGCTGTTCGTTGCCGAGCGCGACGGGCGCATCGTCGGCCGGATCAGCGCCCAGGTCGACTCGCTGGTGCAGGAATACATGCAAACGGGCCTTGGCCAATGGGGCCTGTTCGAAGCGCTCGACGCCGAGGCCGCAGCCGCCCTAATCGCGGCCGCCGAGGGATGGCTTCGCGACCAACGGATGAGCACCGCGATGGGGCCGATCTCGATCTCGATCTGGGACGAGCCGGGGCTGCTGATCGAGGGCTTCGACCAGCCCCCGACGGCGATGATGGGGCATCATCGCCCGGCCTATCGGGCGTGGATCGAGGCGGCGGGCTATGCCAAGGCCAAGGACCTCGTCACCTACGACCTCGACATCGCCAAGGACCAGCCCGAGCTGATCAATCGCATGGTCGCCGCGACCGAGCGCAATCCGCGGATCCGCATTCGTACCGTCGACAAGGCGAAGTTTGCGCGCGATTCGGGAATCATCCTCAATCTGCTCAACGATGCCTGGTCGGACAATTGGGGATTCGTGCCCTTGACCGACGCCGAAATCGCTTATGCCGGCAAGAAGTTGAAGCCGATCATCTTCGAAGACCTGGTGCGGATCGCCGAGCTCGACGGCGAGCCGGTTGGCTTCATGCTGACCATCCCCGACATCAACGAGATGATCCGCGATCTGGACGGTGAGCTGTTCCCTTTCGGGTTCGTCAAATTGCTGTGGCGCCTGCGCAAGCCCAAGGTGAGCCGGGTGCGCGTCCCGCTGATGGGGGTAACCAAGCGACTTCACGGGACTCGGCTTGGGGGGCAGATCGCCTACACATTGATCGAATATATCCGCCGCGCGTGTGTCGAGAATTATGGCGTCAAACAGGGCGAGTTCGGGTGGGTGCTCGAGGACAATCAGGGGATGATGTCGATCGCCGAATTGCCCGGCGCGGTGATCAATCATCGGTATCGGGTGTACGAGAAAGCGCTCGCTTAGTCCCTTCCCAAGCCTTCGCTTCGGGAGGGGGACCGTCCGCAGGATGGTGGAGGGGTAGCTTAGGTGCGGCACCGGTTACCCCTCCACCGTGCTGCGCATGGTCCCCCTCCCCCTGCAAGCGCAGGGGGAGGAACTCTAGGCCAGCTCGACCCACGTCGGCGCGTGGTCGCTGGCTTTGTCCTCGGCGCGGGCCCATTTGTCGACGCCGGCGCCGCGCAGGCGGTCGGCGGCTTGCGGACTGCACAGCAAATGGTCGATGCGGAACCCGGCGTCGCGGGCGAGAGCGCCGGCCTGATAATCCCAGAAGGTGTACAAACGCGGCTCGGTGGGGTTGAGCGCGCGCAGGGCATCGGTCCAGCCGTGGTTGACGAGCGTGCGAAACGCCGCCTGGCTTTCGGTCTGCATCAGGGCGTCGTGCGCCATGGCGCGGACCGAAAAAGTATCGCGGTCCTCGGGAATGACATTGAAGTCTCCCGCCAGCACCACCGGGCGTTCCTCGGCAAGCAAATCCGCCGCGCGAGCCGCGAGCCGTTCCATCCAACGCAATTTATAGGTGAATTTATCGGTGCCGATGGGGTTCCCGTTGGGTAGATAGATTGAGGCGACGATCAGCCCGTCGACCTCGGCCTCGATATAGCGGCTGTGGCTGTCGTCGGGTTCGCCCGGCAGCCCGACCTGGCGCAGCACGGGGGCATGGTCGCGGGCGAGGATGGCGACTCCGTTGAAGCCCTTCTGCCCATGCCACACCGCGCGATAGCCCGCCGCCTCGATGTCGCCGACGGGGAGCGCCTCGTCGGCGCATTTGAGTTCCTGGAGGCAGACCACGTCGGGCCGTTCGCGCGCCAGATACTCGGTCAGCCGCGGCATGCGCGCGCGGATCCCGTTGATGTTGAAGGTGACCAGTTTCATGACCCACTCCTACGCGGAGCAAGTCCCGAGGGGCTAGACCGAAAAGCTCGAGCCGCAGCCGCAGCCTGAGGCGGCGTTGGGGTTGGTGACCTTGAACGCCGAGCCTCCGAGGCCCTCGACATAATCGACCGCCGAGCCGTCGAGCAAATCGAGGCTGACCGGATCGACCACCAAAGTCACGCCGTCGGTGTCGACCTGCGCGTCGTCTTCGGCGATGACACCCATTTCAAACTTGTAGGAAAAACCGGCGCAACCACCGCCATCGACCGACAGGCGGAGGATCGCGGGCTTGCCCTGGCGGTCGGCGATGAACGCGACGCGCCGGGCGGCGCTGGGGGTGAGGGAGAGGCCGGTCACGCTTGCGAGATAGGCGCGAAGGGGACCAACAACAAGCCTAGCGCTTGTCGGGACCGCCGAGCGCGACGGCACCATCCATCGAATGCGTCCCGAAGCTCTTGCGCTGCATGGCGAACAGATAATCGCTCGATTTCATGAACGGGATCGGGTTGACGGCGCGGGTGTCGATGCGGACTTCATAATGGAGGTGGCTGCCGGTCGAGCGGCCGGTCGAACCCATGCGACCGATCTGCTGACCGCGGACAACATGCTGCCCGGCGTGAACGAGGATCGCCGACATGTGACCGTAGCGGGTCTCGATCCCGCGGCCGTGGTCGATCTTGACGAGATTGCCGTAGCCGCCGTTGTTAAACCCCGCATCGGTGATGGTGCCGTCGGCGGTGGCATAGATGGGCGTGCCGATCGGCCCCGCCAGATCGATCCCGGCGTGCATCGCGGCGCGGCCCTTGAACGGATCGGAGCGGACGCCATAGCCCGAGGTGAAGGCGGCAATCCGCACCGGCTTGTCGGACGGCACCGCGATCGCACCGTCGGCGATGTTGTCGAGCTTTTTCCAGCTGGTAAACAATTGCTTGAAGGTCGCGTCGCCGCCGGTCACCGGCTCGTAGGGACCACCCTCCGCAAGGACCCGACCCGGATTGATGCCGCGTTGGCGCAGCGCGTCCGCGGTACGGGCATAACGGGCGTCGAATTCATGCGCAGTGGCGAGCGCCTGAGCGACCATCGCGCGGTCGGCACGGGCGAGCGGGGCAGCGAGTTCTGCGGGGAGCGAGCTGATTCGCGTCGTGGCGGGGAGCGCACCGACATCCTGGCCCGAGAGCATCTTGGCGAGAAGGTCCTGGCGTTGTTCGATCTGACGGGCGCGCAATTCGGTGGCGGCGGCGAGGGTGGCGAGATCGCCGCGCGGACCGCTGATGATTCGCGCGGTGGCAAAACCCGACCAGGCGATGAGGGCGACGATCAACGCGGCGACCAGCGCCTGCAGCCCGACCGAAAGACGCACGCGGCGCAGGTGCTGCCCATCGTGCAAGAAGATATCACGGCTGCGGATGACGCATCCCTTCGCGTTGACCAAGTGTTTCATTCCTCAACACGCTCCCAAAATCCCGATCGCCGCGATGATCGCGACGTCGGCAACTTCGTCAGTCGTGGAGCTCCCCAGCCCCCGCGCTGTTCGATCAGTGATTTGCCCATCACTGTTCGGACCAGGAGACTTGGCGGGATTTGGTTAAGGCTTTCAACCAGTAGTTCCGCAAGCAAGGATGAACCGTCCGTTGCCCGGGATGAAACGAGTTTTTGACTTGATTCAGGTTAAGCAAAAAGGATGTCGCGGAGATGTCGCGGACACACATGCTCAAAACGAACAGGCGTGATTCCCCCTTTGCTGCACCTGCGAAAGATGGGTTGCGCGAGCTTGCTTAGGCGCCCACAAAGGCGACGGGCCACGCCGTCCCAACGCGGCGCGTGCTCTCTGTAAGGAGAGAAAGCATGACGACGCCACCGCCGCTGGCGCCCCGCGCCAAGCCCGAAAATCGCCCGAGGCGACCCTATTTCTCTTCCGGCCCGTGCGCCAAGCCGCCAAGCTGGACCCCCGAACAACTCGATTTGCGGGTGCTCGGCCGGTCGCATCGCAGCGGGCTCGGCAAGCAGCGGCTCAAGCATTGCATCGGCCTCATGCGTCGGCTGCTGAAATTGCCCGACACGCACCGCATCGGCATCGTCCCCGGGTCGGACACCGGTGCGTTCGAAATGGCGATGTGGACGATGCTCGGCGCGCGCGGGGTGACGACGCTGGCGTGGGAAAGTTTCGGCGAAGGCTGGGTGACCGACGCGGTCAAGCAATTGAAGCTCGACCCGACCGTGATACGCGCCGATTATGGTGCGCTTCCCGACCTGGCTGCGGTTGATTGGTCGACCGACGTGCTGTTCACCTGGAACGGCACGACGTCGGGTGTCCGGGTGCCCGACGCCGAATGGATTCCGGCGGGTCGCGCGGGGCTGAGCTTGGCCGATGCGACGAGTGCGGTCTTCGCTTATCCGATCGACTGGCCGAAAATCGACGTCGCCACGTTCAGCTGGCAAAAAGTGCTTGGCGGCGAAGGCGGCCACGGGGTGCTGATCCTGGGGCCGCGCGCGGTCGACCGGCTGGAGAGCTTCGTCCCCGACCGCCCCTTGCCCAAGCTGTTCCGGCTGGTGTCGAAAGGCCAGCTGAGCGAAGGCATCTTTACCGGCGAGACGATCAACACGCCGTCGATGCTGGCGGTCGAGGACGCCATCTTCGCGCTCGAATGGGCGCTTGGACTGGGCGGGCTGGAGGTGATGATCGCTCGCAGCGCGGCCAATGCCGCGGCGCTCGACCGGATCGTCGTCGCGCGGCCGTGGCTGGGCCATCTCGCGCGCGACCCTGCCACGCGCTCGACGACCAGCGTGTGCCTGACGCTCGACGGCGCCGACGAGGCGCGGATCAAGGCGATCGCGCGGCTGCTCGAGCATGAGGATGTCGCTTATGACATCACCGGTCATCGCGACGCCCCGCCCGGCCTGCGCATCTGGTGCGGGGCGACGGTCGAGACGGCCGACATCGAGGCGCTCGGCGCTTGGCTCGATTATGCGTGGGAACAGACAAGATGACCGTGAAAGTGCTGATTTCCGACGCAATGGACCCGCGCGCTGCAGCCATTTTCCGCGAGCGCGGGATCGAGGTCGACGAGATCACTGGCCAGAGCCTCGACGAGCTTGCCGCGATGATCGGCGATTATGACGGGCTCGCGATCCGATCCTCGACCAAGGTCACGGCGAAATTGCTCGAGAGCGCCGCCCGGCTGAAGGTCGTCGGGCGCGCCGGGATCGGGGTCGATAACGTCGATCTTGCCGCGGCGATGCAACGTGGGGTGGTGGTGATGAACACTCCGTTCGGCAATTCGATTACCACCGCGGAACATGCCATTGCCCTGATGTTCGCGCTCGCGCGCCAATTGCCAGAGGCCGACGCCTCGACCCAGGCGGGCAAGTGGGAAAAGAACCGCTTCATGGGGGTCGAGGTGACCGGCAAGACACTCGGCCTGATCGGGGCGGGCAACATCGGTTCGATCGTGGCCGCGCGAGCGCTGGGCCTCAAGATGAAGGTGGTTGCGTTCGACCCCTTCCTGACGCCGGAACGCGCGATCGAGATGGGGGTCGAAAAGGCTGACTTCGACTCGTTGCTCGCCCGCGCCGACTTCATCACGCTCCACACCCCGCTGACCGATCAGACCCGCGGCCTCCTCAGCCGCGCGGCGCTGGCCAAGGCCAGGCCCGGGGTGCGAATCATCAATTGCGCGCGCGGCGGGCTGATCGACGAGGCGGCATTGAAGGACGCGCTCGACAGCGGACAGGTCGGGGGCGCGGCACTGGACGTATTCGAGAGCGAACCGGCCACGGCGTCGCCCTTGTTCGGGACGGCCAACTTCATCTCGACCCCTCACCTCGGCGCGTCGACCAGCGAAGCGCAGGTCAATGTCGCGATCCAGGTGGCCGAGCAGATGAGCGACTTCCTGTTGCTCGGCGGGGTCACGAACGCCATCAATATGCCGAGCCTGACCGCCGAAGAAGCGCCGCGGCTCAAGCCCTATATGGCGCTCGCCGAAAAGCTTGGGCGCCTGATCGGCCAGATCGTCGGCGAAGACGTCCGCTCGATCGCGGTCGAGGTCGAGGGGGCGGCCGCGCAGCTCAACCAGAAACCGATCACCGGGGCGGTGCTGGCGGGGCTGATGGGAACCTATTCGCAGACCGTCAACATGGTTAACGCGCCGACCCTCGCCAGGGAACGCGGACTCAACGTGACCGAAATCCGTCACGACCGCGAAGGCGATTATCATACCTTGCTGCGCGTTACGGTCGGCACGAAGGCGGGCGAGCGCTGCGTCGCAGGAACCTTGTTCGGCAACAAAGCCGCTCGGCTGGTCGATATCTTCGGGGTCGAGGTCGAGGCCGAGCTTGAGGGGAGCATGATCTACCTCGTTAACACCGATGCCCCCGGGTTCATCGGCAAGCTCGGCACCGCGCTCGGCGAGGCAGGAATCAACATCGCGACTTTCAACCTTGGGCGCCGTGCGGCCGGAGGAGAAGCGGTCGCGCTGGTCGCGGTCGATGGCGAGGTCGCGCCTGCGGTGGTGAAGTCCTTATGCCGACTTGAGGGCGTGCGCGAAGTGGTGCCGCTCAGCTTTTGACGCGGCGCTGGGCGATCATGCCCGATGAATAGAGCGCAACCGCGGCCCAGATCGCGGCAAAGGCGACCGCATGGGCGCGGGTCACCGGCTCCCCATAGGCCAAAACCGCGAGCAGGAACTGGACCGTCGGGGCGATGAACTGGAGCATCCCAACGGTGGCATAAGGCAAGCGCCGCGCCGCCTCGGTGAACAACAGCAAGGGCGTCGTCGAGATAAGGCCAACGGCGAGCAGCAGCGCGAGATCGCCGCGCCCGTGACCGAAGATTGCCACCCCGTGGCGCGCCTCGAGCCACAAATAGGCCGCGGCGAACGGCGCCAGAAGCACGGTTTCGATCATCAGGCCGCTGATCGAATCGACCGCCAGTCGCTTGCGGATCAGCCCGTAAGTGGCGAAGCTGAAGCATAAGGTGAGGCTGATCCACAACGTGTCGAGCGCCCCAACCGCAAGCACCGCCACCCCGGCGGCGGCGATCGCCACCGCGGTCCACTGTCGCGCCGACAGGCGCTCGGCGAGGAAAAAGCGCCCGAGAAGGATATTGGCCAAGGGATTGAGATAATAACTTAGGCTGCCGGCGAGTATGTGTCCCGAATTGATGGCGTAAACATAAAACAGCCAATTGATCGCAACGAGCGTCGCGCTCAGCGCCAGCGCGGCAAGCAGGCGCGGCCGTCGCGCTGCATTACGCACCCTGGGCCAACCCCCGACCAGCGTGACGAGCGCCGCGAGCGCGATCAGCGACCAGACGATTCGGTGGGCCACGATCAGCGTCGGCGCGATATCGCCCAGCGCCTTGAAATAGATCGGCAGCACCCCCCACGCGGCATAAGCCGCCAATCCGCACAACAAGCCGATGCGTGCGCGTTTCCGGTCAGGATGTACGATCGGCCGGGGAGCGTTCATGCGGGCGGCGCTAATCCCGAAATCGAACAAGTCAATTGCGGCGGAACCCGCGATTGCCTAGCGCGCGTTGATACGAGGGCCATGTGATAGCTGCTGGCAAATGAGGGCACGTCTATGAGAGTCGGTTTGCGCACCATGATCATGATCAGCGGCGCGCTGGCGGTGAGTGGCTGCATCACTCGCAAGACACAGGAGCCGCCGGCGGTTCCTCCAGTCACCGCGGTCGTGTTGCGAAGCGATGCGTGGATGGCGGTGGCGAGCGCCGCCGACCGTGCGCGGATCGGGCGCACCGCCGAGGCGTGGCAGACGGGGCTCGCCGAAGCCCGGAACCGCGGTTTCGGCGACGAGATCAAGAGCCAAGGCAGATTGCTGGTCAGTGGCGGCGCGCTGGCCCGGCCCGCGCCAACCCCGGGATCCTACCGCTGCAGCGTGGTCTCACTGGGCCGATCGACCAAGCGCGGCCCCGCGTTCGAGAAATTCAAGCCGTTCTTCTGCTACATCAATCTCGAAGGCGATCAGTTCACGATCGTCAAGCAGACGGGCAGCCAGCGCCCCGCGGGCCGGTTATGGGAAGACGACGTTGCGACCCGGCTCATCTTCCTTGGCAGCCTTGCGCTCGGCAGCGAGGATGAGGCCCGCGCTTATGGCGACGATCCGCGCCGCGACGTTGCCGGTGCGTTCGAGCGCATCGCGCCATTCGTGTGGCGACTGGTCATTCCGTTCCCGCAGGACGGGACCAAATTGCAGGTGTTCGAACTGACCCCGGTCGCCGAACAACCCAAGGGCTGATGCCGGCGGCGGCGGGCATTTCGGACCGGGTCGCGGTGCGCGCCTTGCTAGTCGCCGCCGCGACTGCCGGACATCCGCTGAGCTATTCGGAATTGCTGGCCCAGCTTGGCCACGGCTTTTCGCGGCCCAAGATGCGCGCGTTGTGCAAGACGCTGAGCGCGATCGACGCTCAGGCGGCGGCGCACGGCGAGCCCGAACTGGCGGTGCTTGTCGTGCGCCAGGCGGACGGGCTGCCCGGGCAAGGCTGGTGGGTCGGCGGCGGTCCGGTCGAGCATGGCTATTGCGGGCCATGGGAAGGCGTGGCGGCTGCGCAATTCGTTGTTAAATTGCAGACGAAGGCATTCGATTTTTGGCTTAAAGCAACGGATGTGCATTGAACCCCATCCAGCTCCAATCGTTCTGTGCGGGGCGACGACAAGAAGATTGAACGATGCACATCATCCTCGGCGGAACGGGTCATGTCGGGTCCGCCACCGCGAGCGCGCTGATCGAGGGCGGCGAACCTGTCACCATCGTCACGCGCGATGGCAGAAAGGCCGAACGGTGGCGCGATCAGGGCGCTGAAATCGCCGTCGCCGATGTCACCGATGCGGCGTCGCTCCGCAACGTCCTGCACCGTGGCGACACCTTGTTCCTGCTCAATCCCCCGGCCGCTCCCGCGAGCGACACCGACGCGGTCGAGCGCGCCTCGGTCGCGTCGATCATGGCGGCGGTCGAAGGGTCCGGACTGCGCCACATCGTCGCCGAATCGACCTATGGCGCGCAAGCGGGCGATCATCTCGGCGATCTCAATACGCTGTTCGAACTCGAGCAGCGCCTTGCCGCGCAATCGATCCCGCACAACATCATTCGCGCCGCTTATTATTTTACCAATTGGGACATGGCGAGCGACCCCGCGCGACAAGAAGGCACGGTTCCATCGACATTTCCGCCCGATTTCAAGCTGCCGATGGTGGCCCCCGATGATCTTGGCAAGGTTGCGGCGCGGTTGATGGTCGCAGCGAGGCCAAGGCCTGATCCGCTTCATGTCGAAGGACCGGCGCGCTACAGCGCGCAGGACGTGGCCGAGGCCTTTGCCGCAGCGATGGACCGCGTTGTGCGCGTCGTCACGACTCCCCGCGACCAATTGGCACACATGTTCGCGTCGATCGGCTTTTCGCGTCCCGCCGCCCGATCCTATGCGCGCATGACCGAGGTTGTGCTCGATCAATGTTATCCCATGCCCGATCGACCCGAGCACGGCGCGACGACGTTGCCGGCGTATATCAAGATGCTCGTCACACGGCCGCACGAACCGGTCGACTGATCGACGCGGACGATTCGACAGGCTAAGGGCACGCCATGGCCTCCCCTCCCGACAATTTTCGGACTTTTATCGTTGCCCAAGACGATGATGGCATCCGGCTCGATCGCTGGTTCAAGCGGCATCTGCCCGAGATCAGTTTCAATCTGGTGTCGCGCTGGGCCCGCATCGGGCTGCTCAAGGTCGATGATCAGCGCGTCGCGCCGGGCGATCGCGTCGCCACGGGGCAGGTGCTGCGCCTGCCCCCCGCCGAGGCCGCCCCAGCCGAAGGGCCCGAGGGGCGCCCGTTGCGCATGGTCGAGCCGCTGACCGCCGAGGAAGCCGAGTTCGTTCAGGACATGGTCCTCGCGCGGGGCAAGGACTGGATCATGCTTAACAAGCCGCCCGGGCTTGCGACGCAGGGCGGGACCAAGCTGGTCCAGCATCTCGACCGGTTGCTCGACGCGCTGGCCGACGAGAAGGGCCAGCGCCCCAAGCTCGTCCACCGCCTCGACAAGGATACGAGCGGCGTGTTGCTGGTCGCACGGTCGGCGCGCGCCGCGGGTCATTTTGCCAAGGCATTTGCGGGCCGCACCGCGCGCAAGGTCTATTGGGCGCTAGTCGTCGGCTGGCCATCAACCTCGGAAGGCGTGATCGACGCCCCGCTTGCCAAGCAGCCCGGGTCGGGCGGCGAAAAGATGATGGTCGATGAAAAGGACGGGCTCCCGGCGCGCACGCGCTATCGCCAGATCGACCGCGCCGGCAATCGCGCCACGTGGGTCGAATTGCAGCCGATGACAGGGCGCACTCACCAGTTGCGGGCGCACATGGCGGCGATCGGCCACCCGATCGTCGGCGATGCCAAATATGGCGGTCCGGCAGCCTTTTTGACGGGCGGAATCAGCCGCAAGATGCACTTGCACGCGCGGCGCCTGAGGATCGACGGGACCGACGGCAAGGCGATCGACCACACGGCCGAACTCCCGGCTCATTTTGCCGAGACGATGGCAACGTTGGGGTTCGAGCAGCTTGCCGGGGACATGCTGCCGCTCGACAATCCCGATCCCGCCAAGTCGCTCGAGACCAAGATCAAGCGCGTCGCCGCCACCGCCAAGGCGGCGCGCAAGGCGCGCAAGGGCGAACGCCGATCGCGCGGCGAGCCCGCGCCGACCCGCGCGTCGGCCAAGCCCAAGGCGAAGGCGGGCGCCAAGGACGCTCCTGCCCGCACTGCCGCTCCGGGCAAGGGCGCAGCCGTCAGCCGGCGCGTCGCCACCGGCAAGAGCATCGCGGCGAGCCAGAAACCTGCTCCTGCCAAACGCACCGCTCCTGCCCGGCGACCGGCGCCCGCCAAGCGCCCGCCGCCGACGCGGAAATGACCCGGCTCGCGATTTTCGATTGCGACGGAACGCTGGTTGATAGCGGGGGCGCGATCCATCAGGCGTTGCGCACCGCTTTTGCCGCGCATGGGCTCGACTGCCCAGCGGCGAGCGTGACGCGCAAGGTCATCGGGCTGAGCCTTGACGAAGCGATGGCCGCGCTGATCCCTAACGCCGACCATGAGGCGCTAAGCGCAAGCTACAAGGATGCGTTCATCGCGATGCGCGGCGCGGGCGAGGTCGAGGAGCCGTTGTTCGACGGGATGGTCGACTTGCTCGACGCGCTCGCAAACGATGGCTGGCTGCTCGGGGTGGCGACGGGCAAGAGCGACCGCGGACTGCGCCATTGCCTTGCCGCGCACGACCTTGCCGATCGCTTCGTCACGCTCCAGACCGCCGACCGCAACCCGTCCAAGCCCCATCCTGCGATGGCGCTGGCGGCGATGGCCGAGGCCGGCGCCTTGCCCGAGGAGACCGTGTTCATCGGCGACACCGGGTGGGACATGGGCTGTGCCCGCGCCGCCGGGTGCGGGCCGATCGGGGTTGGCTGGGGCTATCACGACCATGACGAGATGATCGCGATGGGCGCGATAGTGGTCGCCGACGCGCCGCACGAGGTCGCTGGGTTAGCACAACAATGGATCGCGAGATGAACGAGCGACCCGATATCTGGAAGCGTCGCTTCTTCACCTTGATGTTGTTTCGGCTGAGCGGGACGGTAATCGCACTGCTCGGCCTCCTCGTCGGGTTCAGTGACGTGTTCCACCCGGGCGGCAATCGCGTCATTGGTATTGCGCTGCTCATCTTCGGATTGACCGACCTTGCCGTAATACCAATCATCCTGCGAAAGCGCTGGCGCGGCGAGTGAAAAGGTTCTGGAAGGAGGTCGCGCTGGCCGCGACCGAAAACGGTTGGGGGATCGCGCTCGACGGGCGGGCGCTTAAGACCCCGGCGCGCGCCGACCTCGTTGTCCCGAGCGCGGCGCTGGGCGAGGCGATCGCGAGTGAATGGCGCGAGTGCGGCGAGGAAATCGACCCGCGCGCGATGCCGCTGACGGGGCTTGCCAACGCCGCCGTCGATCATGCCCCGCGCCCCGCCTTCGCCGCCGACCTCGGCCAATATGCCGAGGGCGATCTGCTGTGCTACCGCGCCGATCACCCGCCCGCGCTGATCGGCTCCCAAGCCGCCGCGTGGGATCCGCTGCTGGCCTTGGCGAAAACCCGATACAGCGTTGATTTCATTGTCACAAGCGGCATCGTCCACGTCCCCCAGCCGGCCCCGACGATCGCCCGTCTCACCGCCGCGCTCACCGTCGCCTCGCCGTTTCAGCGCGCCGCACTGTCGCCCCTCATCACCATCGGCGGCTCGCTGATCACCGCGCTGCTCCTGCTCGATCGCGCCATCGACCTTCAAACGGCTTGGGACGGGGTGTCGCTCGACGAGCGCTGGCAGATCGAGCAATGGGGCGCCGACCACGAAGCCGTCGCCTCCCTCGCTAGCCGCGAGCGGGACTTTGCAGCCGCGGCGCATTTTTTGAGGCTACTGGATTAGGTCCCAACCCCGCTCATCCTGAGGAGGGACTGAGCGGGAAGGGGAAACCGCCGCTGACCCGACTAAGGCCGCTCGACCAGTTCGCGCACGAACGCCACCAGCCCCGGCTGCCGCGTCCGCTTGAGCCGTTCGGCGGCGACGATCGCCTTCACATCTTCGAGGCAACGATCCATGTCCTCGTTGATCAGGACATAATCATATTCGGCCCAGTGCCCGATCTCGCTCGCCGCGCGACGCATGCGATCGGCGATGACGTCTTCGCTGTCGGTCGCGCGGGTGCGCAGGCGGCGGTCGAGTTCGGGCATCGAGGGCGGCAGGATGAAGATGCTGACGAGGTCCTCGCCCATCCCCGCTTCGAGTTGTTGCGTACCCTGCCAGTCGATGTCGAACAGGATGTCGCTGCCGGACTTGAGCGCGGCCTTGATCGGCGCCTTGGGCGTGCCGTAGCGATGGTCGAACACATAGGCCCATTCGGCGAGTTCGCCGTCGTCGATCAGCGCCTTGAATCCGGCCGCATCGACGAAGTGATAATGGACGTCGTCGATCTCGCCCGGGCGCTTGGGCCGGGTCGTCGCCGAGATCGACATGGTGATCCCCGGATCGGCCCTGAGCAGCATGTGGCTGATCGTCGTCTTGCCCGCCCCCGACGGCGACGACAGGACGATCAGCAGACCGCGACGGCGGCTCGGGATGTGCGGTGCAGTGGGGTCGGCCATGTCCGCAAATGCCTTGGCCGGGGGGCGCCGTCAAGGCGCTCGAATTCGTCTTGTGCTGCAACGCACAATAAACCTTGAAACTTTGCCGCAACACGCTTATTGTGCACTGCAGCATAGGAGATACATCATGGTTGACCAGACCCAGACCGACAAGACGATCCAGGCCGTTGCCGACGCCGCCAAGACCACGGCCGCCACGGTTGAAGCCGTTACCCAGAGCGCCGTGTCGACACCAGCCACGACGACTGCACGCAAGAACGCGGCGAAGACAGTTGCCAAGAATATCCGCAAGCCCAAGACGGCGCGCAAGGCCACCGCCAAAACAGGCGCCAAGACCGCGACCGCTGGCACGGCCCGCACGACCAAGGCCAAGGTCGTTAACACTGCCGCCAAAACCACTCAGCGCGCCGCGACCAATGCGCGCCGTATCACCCAGGCCGCCGCCCACGGCGCCGACCGTCAGATCGAAAGGACTTCCAAGATGACCAATGATTTCACCCAGATGTTCGCCGGCTTCCAGCTGCCCGGCGCCGACAAGTTCCAGGGCCTGTTCGGCGATGCCGGCGTGCGAAGCCAGGACATGGTCACCAAGGGCCAGGAAATGACCGACCTTGCCAAGGCCAATGTCGAAGCGATTGCCGAAGCCGGCCGCATCGCTGCCGCCGGCGTCAAGTCGATCGGCCAAGACGTCGTCGCCTCGAGCCGCAGTGGCTTCGAGCAAGCTTCGGAAGCGGTCAAGACGCTCGCCGACGCCAAGTCGCCGACCGAGTTCTTCCAGCGCCAGTCGGAAATCGTTCGTTCGTCGTTCGACCGCATGGTGGCCGAAAGCTCGAAGCTGACCGAGCAGATTGTCAAGCTTGCCGGCGAAGCGATCCAGCCGATCTCGAACCGCGCCAGCGTCAATGCCGAACGCGTCAACGAGCTCATGGCCTAACCTCCCTCCTGGGGTTACTGCCAAACCGACGGCCGCTTTCCCACCCCAGGAAGGCGGCCGTTTCGCATTTGTGGCCGTGGCATCTTGCAGGGCGGGAGCGGGATGCCATATCGTGGGCAACCAATGGACAGGCTGACGATTCTCATGGCGGGCGACGAGCCCGGACGCGGTGACGGACTCGACGACATCGAGACCGGTGTCGTCACGCGCACGCGCCCGCGCACCAAGAAGCCTTCCAATTACAAAGTGTTGATGCTCAACGACGATTATACTCCGATGGAGTTTGTCGTCCTCATCCTCCAGCAATTCTTTACCATGAGCATCGAGGATGCGACGCGGGTAATGCTGCAAGTTCATCAGAACGGCGTCGCGGTGTGCGGGGTGTTCACCTACGAGGTCGCCGAAACCAAGGTCAGCCAGGTGATCGACTTCGCGCGCGAGCACCAGCATCCGCTGCAGTGCACGCTCGAGAAAGCGTGACGGAACCGCTTTCGTACCGACTGGTTTGTTGGGCGAGGAGGACTTCTCATGGCGATCGACGGCGGCTGCCACTGCAAGCGCAACCGGTTTCACATTGACGGCGACATTCCCGATCAGCTGACGCGCTGCACCTGTTCCTTCTGTTCGACCCGCGGCGCGCTATATGCTTATTTTCCGCCCGACCAGTTCGCCATGACCGATGCAACCAGCGATGCCATCTACCGCTGGCAGACCAAGCAGGTGGCGCAGCATTTCTGTAGTGCCTGCGGATGTTTCCTTTATTCTGACAGCCCTGCCTTTGCGCGCGACGGAACATGGGACGGGAAGACCCGACGCGTTGGCGCCAACGCGCGCCTGTTCGACAATTTCGAGGCCGCCGACCATCCGGTCACCGTGCTCGACGGCAAGAACCTCTGGTAAGCTTGCATGGGGCGCGCGGATGCGTAAAGCGCGACTATGGACTCCATTCACGTCGTCGGCGGCAAGCGCCTCGAAGGCCGCATCCCGATTTCCGGGGCAAAGAATAGCGCGCTGACGCTGCTGCCGTGCGCGCTGCTTACGGCGGACAAATTGACGCTTGGCAATTTGCCGCGGCTCGCCGACGTCGACAATTTCTCGCATCTGCTCAACGGGCTTGGGACATCGACCAAGGTCGCCGGGGTCAAGAAGGGCGAATATGGCCGCCGCATGACGCTCCAGGCGAGCGACATCGCCTCGACCGTCGCCCCTTACGACATGGTGCGCAAGATGCGCGCCTCGATCCTCGTTCTTGGCCCGATGCTGGCGCGGGCCGGCGAAGCGACGGTGTCGTTGCCCGGCGGGTGCGCGATCGGCGATCGCCCGATCGATCTTCACTTGCAGGCACTCGAAGCGCTTGGCGCCGAAATCGAGATCGCGGCCGGCTACGTCAAGGCGACCGCGCCCAAGGGCCGCCTGACCGGCGGCGATTACAGTTTCCCGGTGGTTTCGGTCGGGGCAACCGAAAATGCGCTGATGGCGGCGGTGCTGGCGACGGGCAAAAGCCAATTGTTCAATGCCGCGCGCGAGCCCGAAATCGTCGATTTGTGCCAATTGCTGGTGGCGATGGGCGGTGGGATCGCCGGCATTGGCACCTCCCACCTCACGATCGATGGCGTCGAAGGCCTCAACGGCTGCAGCTACGACGTCATGCCCGACCGCATCGAGGCCGGCAGCTATGCCTGCGCCGCGGGCATCACCGGCGGCTCAATCGAACTGGTCGGGGCGCGCCCGCGCGACATGCTGGCGATCACCAACGCGCTCGCCGCCGCCGGGTTGATGGTCGAATTCACTGCCGACGGAATCAAGGTCACCGCCGATGGTCCGCTCAAGCCACTGGCCATTTCGACCGCGCCGTACCCCGGTTTCCCGACCGACATGCAGGCGCAGTTCATGGCTATGCTGTGCAAGGCGCCGGGTGAAAGCTTCCTTGAGGAAACGATCTTCGAGAACCGCTACATGCACGTCCCCGAATTGCGCCGGATGGGCGCGAACATCGATGTCCGCGGGCGATCGGCGATCGTCCACGGGGTCGAGACCATGACAGGGGCGCAAGTCATGGCGACCGACCTGCGCGCTTCGATGAGCCTCGTGCTCGCCGGGCTGTGTGCCGAGGGCGAGACCGAGGTGTTGCGCGTCTATCATCTCGACCGCGGCTACGAGCGGCTCGAGGAAAAGCTCCAGGGAGTCGGCGCGACGATCGAGCGGCGCAGCGCGGGCTAGAGCGTTTTCGCGAATCGTTTGCTGGTCATCTCGAACCCCATGTGCGCGTAGAAGCGATGCGAATCGCTGAGTGAACCGGCTCAGGCGGCGAGCGCATGCGGTCGATCGTCGTCATTGGCGGGCAATGCCTTTTCGGCCGGACGGACGGCGGTCGCACGCGAACGGGGACGCCGCAGCCGGGCCGCGATCCACAATCGTGACATCGCGAGCATCGGCCGCAAGCGGCTAATCTGCGCGATCACATACACGCCGAGCAGCGCATCGATATAAGTCGCCAGGTCGATCGCGCCGATCAGCGCCAGATCAAGCGGCGCCGTGTAAGCAAGACCGAGCATCAGCGCCGCGATCAGCGTTAGCATGATTGCTCGGCCGGCCCAGGCTTTCACCTTCAAACGCACGACATTCTCCTTTCCCGCGGTCTTACAGCGTATCGAGTGCGTGAAGCAGCACCCCGACGGTACCCCCGACGAGCGTCCCGTTAATACGGATATATTGGAGGTCGCGCCCGACCGCGCTTTCAAGCCGGGCGGTGATCGTGCGCGCGTCCCAGCCGCGCACCGTCTCGCTCACCAGCTTGACGATCGACCCGCCATAGCTTGCCGCCATCCCGGCCACCGCGCGACGGGCGAACTGATTGATCGCGCGCTTCATCTTGGGGTCGCGCTCAAGATTTTGGCCCATCGATTTGAGCACGTCGCCGAGCTTGCCGGCCATTGCCGCGTCGGGGTTGCGCGCGGCGCGGATGATCGCTTCGCGGCCTTTCTGCCACAAGGTGTCGAGCCACAGACCGACCGACCGGTTGTCGAGCAATTGGATCTTATATTCCTCGACCTTGTCGCGCGTTTCGGGGCGCGTTTGCAGATCGTTGGCGAGCTGCGCCAGCGCTTCCTCGATCTTGACCCGCACCGGATGCGCGGGATCGTGCGCCATGTCCTCGGCCAGCTTGCGCAGTCCATCGAGAATTGAATCCGACAGCCGCGAGTCGATCCCGGCAAGCTTGAGCACCCAATTGGTGCGTTTGGTCACCATTTCCCGGATCAGGCTTTCATTGGCGTCGAGCGCGCGGTCGACCCAGCGAATCGCGGCCTCGAGCATCGGCACGTGGCGATCCTCGTTGATCGCGCTGGCGAGGGCGTGTCCGATCAGCGGCGCAATTTCGGCCTTGCGCAGGCGGTTGGAGATGGCGCCCTTGACCAGTCCGCCCAGGCGTTCGTCGTCAAGGCTTTCGAACAGATCGGCGATCAAGCGGCTCGCGCCCTGGCGGATTCGCGTTGCTTCGCCCTGCGGAGCCTGGAGAAAACGCCCCGCCGCGCCGGCAAGGTCGATATTGCGCATTCGCCGCGCAACGACCGGGGCGATCAGGAAATTTTCCTTGAGGAAGGTCGCCAGCGCCTCGCCGATGCGATCCTTGTTGCGCGGAATGATCGCGGTGTGTGGGATCGGCAGACCGAGCGGATGGCGGAACAGCGCCGTCACCGCGAACCAGTCGGCGAGCCCACCAACCATCCCCGCTTCGGCAAAGGCCTTGACCCAATCGAGTCCCGGATAGCGCGGCTCGAGCAAGCGTGCGCCGATGAAGATCACCGCCATCACCACGAGCAATCCCGTCGCGGCGGCCTTCATCCCCGCCGCGCCCTGCTGGACCGGCATCAATCGCGACAAAGCGGGCAGTTGGCTCATGCCGTCACTCTAGACGCCGCTTGGCATAAGTCACTCGGCAGGAAGCGGGTCCGCGCCGGCGCGATGGGGCTCGCCATTGTCGAGGAACTTGGCGAACCTGCGACCGAGCCAGCTTTCGACATCGACCGCCATGCTGAAGCTCGCCGGGACGATCAGCAAGGTGAGCACGGTCGAGAAGATCAATCCGCCAATCACGGTCACCCCCATCGGGCCGCGGAAAGAGCTTTCGCCGGTCAGCGACAATGCGACCGGGACCATCCCCGCGACCATCGCCACCGTCGTCATCACGATCGGCTGGGCGCGCTTGTGCCCGGCCTCGGCGATCGCCTCGTCCTTGTCGACCCCGCGATCCATCTCCTCGACCGCGAAATCGACCAGCAGGATGCTGTTCTTGGCGACGATCCCAAGCAGCATCAGGAGGCCGATGAACACCGGCAGCGACACCGGATCGCCGCTGATCGTCAGCGCCACCGCGGCACCGAGCGGCGCGAGCAGCAATGACCCCATGTTGACGAACGGCACCAGCACGCGCTTGTAGAGCAGCACCAGCACCGCGAACACCATCAGGATCCCCGCGACGACGGCAATGATGAAGTTGCGGATCAGTTCGCCCTGCCACTTGCTGTCGCCGAGCTGGAGCTCGATCACGCCGGCGGGAAGATTCTTCATCGTCGGGAGCGCGCGAATCTTGTTCCACGCCTCGCCCGACACGATCCCCGGGGCGAGATCGGCGCCGACCGCGATACGCCGCATCTGATTGGTTCGCTGGACCGTGGTCGGCCCGGCGCCGAACGAGATGTTGGCGACCGATTTCAACGGCACCGAACCCCCGGACTGGGTCGGGACGGGGAGGTTCTCCAGGGTCGCGAGGTCGCGTCGGTCATTCTCCGAAATTGCCACGCGGATCGGCACCTGGCGATCACTCAGCGAAAATTTGGCGCTGTTCTGATCGATGTCGCCGAGCGTCGCGAGGCGGATCGTCGAGCCCAGTGCGGTGGTCGTAACCCCAAGGTCGGCGGCAAGGTCCTGCCGCGGGCGGATGATGATTTCTGGACGGACGAGGTCGCCGTTGACGCGCGGGGCGCGCAACTGAGGCAAGCTTTCCATTTCGGCCGCGATCTTGTTGGCGGTCGCCAGCAGGACCTCGGGATCGTCGCCGCCGAGGTTAAGCGTCATGTCGCGCCCGCCGCCGCTGCCGCCATCGGGGCCGCCTTGCGACTGGGACTGAAAGTTGACCCGCGCGTCGGCGATTTCGGACAATTTTGGCGCAAGGCTGCGCTCGATCTCGGTCGAGGTCCGCTTGCGGCTCTTGGACAGGGTCAGGTTGAGCGTCGCGCTACCGACATTGACGCGCTCCACCACGCGCTCGACCTCGGGCGCGGCCTGGACGATTCGCCGCGCCTCGCTCGACACCTGTTCGGCCTGTGCCCGGGTCGACCCGGGGGCGAGGAAGATGCGGACCTGGCTGAAATCGCGGTTCTGCGGCGGCATGAACGCGAAGCTGATCTGGCTGAACAGCAAGCCGGTCAGCACCAGCGAAGCGACACCACCGGCGATTGCCGACCAGCGGTTGCGCAGGGTCCATTTCAACGCGCGCAGATACCACCGCATGATGGCATTTTCGGCGTGGGGCTCATGGCCATGACCCTTGAGCAGATAGGCCGCCATGAGGGGGGTGATGAGCCGCGCGACGAACAGGCTGATCAGCACCGCGACCACCACGGTGAACCCGAAATTCTTGAAGAATTGCCCGGAAATGCCAGGCATCAGCCCAACTGGCAGGAACACCGCGATGATCGCCGAGGTCGTCGCCAGCACCGCCAGCCCGATCTCGTCGGCGGCGTCGATCGACGCTTGATAAGCGGTTTTGCCCATTCGCATGTGCCTGACGATATTTTCAATCTCGACGATGGCATCATCGACCAGCACCCCCGCGACCAGGCTCAGCGCGAGCAGGCTAAGGAAGTTGAGCGTGAAGCCCATCAGGTCGAGAAAGAAAAAAGTCGGGATTGCGGATAGCGGGATCGCGACTGCGGCGATCATCGTCGCGCGCCAGTCTCGCAGGAAAATCCATACGACGATGACGGCGAGCAAGGCCCCTTCCCACAGCATTTCCATCGACGATCGGTACTGCTCGATGGTCGAATCGACCTCGGTGTAGATGCGGTTGAACTTGACGCGGCCATTGCTGTCGGCCTCGATCTTGCGCAGCGCCTTTTCAGCTTCCTGATAAGTGGTGACGTCCGACGCGCCCTTGGCGCGCGAAATGCCGAAGCTGAGAATCTGATTGCCGTCCATCTTGCTGATCGAGCGCTGTTCGCTGTTGCCGTCGATCACCTGAGCGATGTCGCCGAGCCGTACTGCGCGGCCGCCCGGAAGCGAAATCTGGGTTTGGGCCAGTTGCGCCGCGCCCTTGGTATTGCCGAGCACGCGCACCGACTGTTCCGAGCCGGCAATTTCGGCGCGGCCGCCGGCACTGTCGAGGTTGATCTGGCGGAGCTGCTGGTTGACTTGGGCTGCGGTGATGCCCTGCGCAGAAATCGCGGCAGGGTTGAGGATGACCCGAATTTCGCGCTGCACGCCGCCGTAGCGGTCGACGCTCGCCATGCCGGGGATCGACAGCAATCTTTTCGACACGTCATTGTCGACATACCAGCTCAATTGCTCGAGCGTCATGTCGGTGGTTTCGACCGCGAAGATGGCGAGCTGGCTGCCGCCCTCGGCGCGCACCACCTGCGGCTCGAGGATGCCTTCGGGCAGGTCGCCGCGGATTTGCGAAACCGCGTCGCGGACATCGTTGGTGGCGCGATCGACCGGTGTGCCGATGGCGAACTGGACGAAGGTGTTCGAATTGCCCTCGCGAACCGAGGAATTGATTTCTTCGACCCCAGTGACGCCGCGCACCGCCGCCTCGACCTTTTGCGTGACCTGCGTCTCGAGTTCGGTCGGGGCCGCGCCGGGCTGCGAGATGCTGATGTTGACGAACGGGAATTCGACGTCGGGACTATCGTTAACGTCCATTCCCATGAACGAGACGATACCCGCCAGCAGCAAAGCGATGAACAGCACGATCGGCGGCAGCGGATTGCGGATTGCCCACGAAGAGACGTTGCGAAAATTCATGAAACGTCTTTCTAACGCGCCGCCTGGCGACGAGGAGCAACCTTCTGCCCGGGATTGAGGAAGGCACCGGCCGAGAGCACGACCGATTCCTGACCCGTCAGCCCTTCGACCACGGTCACCCCGTCATCGTCGATCGAGCCAACCTTGATCGGGCGGCGCTCGATCTTGCGCTGGGGGGTGACGATGAACACGTAATTGCCCTGCTCGTCGCTCAGCACCGCGCTTTGGGGAAGCAGCGGGGCGGTCGTCGAACCGCTGGCGATCTTGGCCTGGGCGAATCCGCCGGGACGAACCGAAGGATCATAGGGAATGGCGATCTTGACTTCGCCCTGGCGGCTGGTCGGGTCGATCACCGGCGCGATCTGCCACACCCGGCCGGCAAAACTATGATCGGCGCCTGTCGGGGTAACCGTTGCCATCATCCCGACCTTGATCGCTGCCAGATCCTGCTGCGACAAGGCCGCGCGCATTTCCATCTCGCCGCCGCGCGCCAGCCGGAACAATCCGCCCGCACCCGCGCTCACCACTTGTCCGACTTCGACGTTGCGGGCGAGGATCAGTCCGGCGCTGGGCGCGCGGACATCGAGCCGGCCGATGCGCGCACGCGCGCCACCGAGTTGGGCCTCGGCGACACGCACCCGGGCATTGGCCGAATCGCGCGCCGCGCGCTTTCGATCGAGATCGGCCTTACTCACGAACCCGCGCCCGACCAGCGACGCGCTTCGGTCGAGTTCATTCTGGGCGAGAGCGGCATCGGCCCGCGCGACCGCGATCGAAGCAGCGAGCTGATTGGCTTCCTGCCCCTGGACCGAGCGATCGATGCTGGCGAGCACCTGCCCCTGACGGACCCAGCTGCCGGAATCGACATAGACTTGGGCGACGCGCCCGCCTTCGCCCGCGACCCCCACCGGCTCTTCCCGCCGCGCAGCGAGCGAGCCCGAGGCCGTAATGGTGCGGACCACATCGGTGCGTCCGGGAACCACCACGGTAACGCTTGGGACCTGGCCCCCGGCCGGACGCCCGCCCGACATGGCGTCGGGCACAGTGTCATGGCGTCCGAACAGGAAATAAGCCCCGATCAGCACCGCCACGATCACCACCGCGGCAATGACCATCGTCCGCCGCCGCTTGGCGCGATCGACGACGATCAGTCGGTCGGAGCTTTCGATGATCGTTTCCCGGTTCATTGGTGGCATTCTTTCTCGTCCAGCACGTATCGACCTTCGATCCGTGCTGTGTTACACACCTAAGGCACTACTCGCAACTGCGCGACGGTTCGATACCGCAAAAGACTTTTTCTACCAACGGCGATGTCGTGGCGGCGGACGGCGACGGTTGCCAATCCGCCGCGATCATGGTCGAATGGCGCATACTTGTCACACGCTAAGGGAGCGCACGCATGATCGAGACTCACGGGATCCTCGGCTGGATCGTCATCGGCCTGATCGCCGGCGGGATCGCCAAACTCCTGATGCCGGGCAAGGATCCGGGCGGGTGCATCGTCACCATCCTGCTGGGCATCGCGGGTGCCGTGTTGGCGGGGTTCATCGGCAAGTCGATCGGTTGGTATCGCGATGGCGAGGCGGCGGGCTTCGTCGCCGCGATCGTCGGGGCGTTCATCATCCTGTTTCTCTATCGGATGATCATGCGCCGGCGCTAGCTGCTTTGGAGTTCACGGTTGTTCAGCGACAAGCCATCGCGCCGCGCCCAGCGTCGGCGCGATGTTTTGCAACAAAGGAAGTGATCATGACCAGGACCATGATAGCGCTGCTGATCGGCGTCGCGAATGTGACCGCGGTCTCCGCCGCCGCGCAGGAACCGGCGCCGATCGCCCGCGCCAATGCGGCGACCCGGCTCGATATCAGCGCCACGGGCACCGTCACCCGCATTCCCGACCTGGCGATCATTTCGGCCGGGGTGGTGACCAAATCGACCACTGCGTCGGGCGCGATTGCCGACAATGCGGTGCGCATGGAAAAGGTCCGTGCCGCCTTGAAGCACGCCGGGATCGCCGATCGCGATATTCAGACCAGCTCGATCAACCTCAACCCCGACTATCGTTACGAGGACAATCGGACACCCGTTCTGACGGGCTATCAAGCGTCGAACACGGTTTCGATCAAATTTCGCGACATCCGGAACTCGGGGCGCATCCTCGACGCGCTGGTGGCGGAGGGAGCCAACCAGATCAACGGGCCGAGCCTGACGATCGACAAGCCCGAAACAGCGTATGATGAGGCACGGATCAAAGCGATCGCCGCTGGCCGGGCGCGGGCCGAACTGTACGCCCGCGGCCTGGGAATGCGGGTGGTGCGGCTGGTCGCGGTCAGCGAGGGCGGTGGAAATTATCCGCGCCCGCCGATGCCGATGGCCGAACGCAGCATTGTCGTGACCGGATCGAAGATTTCGCGGACGGACATCGATCCGGGCAGCCAGGACCTCGAGGTTACACTGTCGATGAGCTTCGACTTGCAATAAGCAAAAAAGGGCCGCCCGACATATCGGGCGGCCCAATTCTTTGGTCTGCGTCGCGGTAAAGCGCTTAGCGAACCGACCCGCGGCGAACGAGGTTGACGATCGCCAGCAGGATGATCGCGCCAAGCAGCGAAATCAGCAGGTTGGGAAGCGAGAAGTCGCCGGTGGTGATCGAGCCGCCACCAAGCAGCGGGGCAAGCACCAGGCCGCCGAGAATGGCGCCGATGATGCCGACGACGACATTGAGCAAGATGCCCTGCTGTCCGTCAGTGCGCATCACGAGGCTGGCGAGCCAGCCCAAGACACCGCCGACGATGATAATAAGGATCCAAGTAAGCATGCGTTCCTCCTGTTCGTGGTCGTCCCGTTCGTTGCGAGACGACCTTCCGGCATCAAGACGCGTGATGCGCAATGATTGTTCCGGATAAAGAACGCTCTGTCTAGTGCGGAGAGCCAGGGAAGCGAAAAGGACCCGACCGTCGCCGGTCGAGCCCCTTCGTCGTGATGAGCGGCTCGGTGCCGCCTACCTCACTTCTAGTAGCGCTGCTGGCGCTCGTATTGATCGCGATAATGCTTGATCCGCGTGACCCGCAAGCCGGGCATCCCCGAACGGTCGACGGCGCGCTGCCAGCTGGTGAATTCCTCGAGGCTGAGCGTGTAACGGGCGCAGGCTTCATCGACGCTGAGCAGGCCGCCGGCCACCGCGGCGACCACTTCGGCCTTGCGCCGCACGACCCAGCGGGTGGTGCTCGGCGCGGGCAGCGAGTCCAGGGTCAGCGACTCTCCGAGCGGGCCGATCACCTGGGCAGGCTTGATTTTCTGGTTCTCGAGCATCCCATCCTCAATCACGTTAATTTGCGGTCGATGGCCAATTGTTAAACGAGAGGCCTTGCGAAAAACTGAAACACGCTGGTTTCAGCCGGCTTCATCTGTCCTGCCTTCCGGTTAACCCTGTGCCGGCGCGGGACCCCTTGGCGAAGGCTCCGCGCAAGGTGCGGCGGGCATCGCGCCAGCCATCTTCCCCCGAGAGATATTGCGCCATTGCGTCGGACCGGTCGGGGTTCGCCCGCGGCATGTCGCCGAGCGTGGCGAGAAGCTCGGCCAGTTCATCCGACACCGCGCTCGCCGGACTGATATCGCTGTCATGCTTCGACAAGTCCGACCCCTCAATACGCCACTGCTTGCGACTGGCTCTAGCCGGACGAGGTGAATTTGGAGTAAAGATGTCGACCATGCCCTGCCAGTTCGATCTCCGTAACGGACCGAGTTCCGCCCGCATCGTCGTCGCCATGTCGGGCGGGGTCGACAGCAGCGTCGTCGCCGCGCTCGCCGCAAAGAGCGGGGCCGAAGTGATTGGGGTCACGCTCCAGCTTTACGACCATGGCGAGGCCGTCAAGCGCAGCGGGTCGTGCTGCGCGGGGCAGGATATCGACGATGCCAAGACCGTCTGCGACCGGCTCGGCATCGCGCATTATGTGCTCGACTATGAAAGCCGCTTTCGCAGCAGCGTGATCGACAAGTTCGCCGACGAATATGCCGCCGGGCGGACCCCGGTGCCGTGCAGCCTGTGCAACCAGGGGGTCAAGTTCGTCGACCTGATCGCCTTTGCCCGCGAGCTTGGCGCCGACTGCCTCGCCACCGGACACTACGTCCGCCGGGTGGTGGTGGATGGCAAGCCGCAACTGTGGAAGGGCCGCGACCCGGCGCGCGACCAGAGCTATTTCCTTTATGGGACGACGGCGGAACAGCTCGACTTCCTGCGCTTCCCGCTGGGCGATTTGCCCAAAAGCGACGTGCGGCGGCTGGCCGAGGAGGCGGGGTTAGTGGTCGCCAACAAGCCCGACAGCCAGGACATCTGCTTTGTGCCCGACGGCGATTATGCCAGCCTGGTCAAGAAATTGCGCCCCGAGACCGCCGCCCCGGGCGACATCGTCGGGCTCGACGGAATCAAGCTCGGCCGCCACCAGGGGGTGGTCCACTTCACCATCGGCCAGCGCCGCGGGATCGAGATCGGCGGGCAGGCGGAGCCGCTTTACGTCGTGCGGATCGAGCCCGAGACGCGGCGGCTGGTAGTCGGCCCGCGGCGCGCATTGGCGGTCGCCGCGGCGAAGGTGGACGGGCTGAACTGGCTCGCCGAGGACCAGATCGCGGTCGAAGCCAAGGTGCGCTCGATGGCGCGCGCCGCGCCAGCCAGATGGGACGGTATGCGCGTGAACTTCGACACCCCCGAATATGGCGTCGCCCCCGGCCAGTCGGCGGTCTTCTATGACGGCGAGCGGTTGCTGGGCGGGGGCACGATCAGCGCGACCGAGGCGGCGGAGATCGGCGAACCCCTCGCGGCCTAGCGGGGCGAAGTTGACGCCGAAAGCTGAAAAACCGCGCAAATGCGTTCGAAGTTGATGCCCTCGCACGCAAAAGTGTGACTTTCATCAAGTTCGCCGGGGACTCACGTCGGCGCAAACGATGGAAGGGCCACTTCCAAACAGCGTGACGACTCGACATGATCGACAGATAGAAAGAGCCGATTCGAACCAAGCAGGTGAAATCCTATTTTGCGAGTCTTATTTTTGTCGTGTTCTGGCGCATGCCGGAGCGTTGCGCGGATGTTGCGCGACACCCTTACCTCGCACCGCTCCGGCCTGCGCCGGAGCACGAGGATGTAAGATAGGGATTTCCGAAAGTCCGCAATGGGTGGAAAGCGGACGTTAGGCGCGTTAACGACGGCTGCAGGTCGAGGCTTGCAGCACGCACTACAGGCCGCAGGAGAGCTTCGATCTGTAAAGTCTGCGCCAAGTTCTGGGACGCCTTCTCTGCCCATTCAGACGCTTGGGAGAGAGCGGCCTCAAACGAGGATCAGCTTCTTTCGGCTGAAACCGACGAAAACTGGGCACTAATCCGGCGCGCCGCTGAGATAGACGATGCGGATGGGGAATCTGCGCTTCGGCTCTACCGCGAGGCGGCGGAGGCAGGATCGGTGTGGTCCTTGGAACGGGTTGGATGGCATTACTGGGCGGGGACGGGGGTCGCCGCTGACCCTCAAATGGCGCTGGAATATTACTATCGAGCGATCTGCGGGGGATCGTGGGGCGCAACGATCCACTACGCCAGACTTCTTGCGGAACTCGAGCGTTACGATGATTGCGAACGAACCTTAGAGGACGGCGTCACCTCTGGTTTCGTCCCAGCCTACTTCTGGCTCGCTTGGCTCCGATACAAGCGGTCCGAGACCGGCAAAGTGCGCCGAGAAGTCCGACCTCTCCTCAATCACGCTGCAAAATGGGGCCATCCGGAAGCGAAACTTTTGCTTGCACGATGGATGATGCTGGGGAAGCTCGGCCTACGTGACATACCGCGCGGATGGAGGTGGGCCATAGAAGGTGCCTTGAGCTTTGCGTTCAGAGGGACGCACGCTGCTGTGCCCTGAATGTCCGCAATGGGTGGAAAGCGGACATTCGACGTGCAACGATACCGTCGATGGAAACGCCTCGACCCGTGAGCCGCCTCTGGTGGCTGCTGTTCCCGATCATCATCGCCGTCGCGCTTCCCCTCTGACAGACCCAGTTCCGCCACGGGTGGCTTGAAATGGCCCTCGGCGGGTTCGCGTGGCTCTTTTGGCTCGCTGTCATTGCATGGGCGGCGCTGACTGCTTCCGCAATACGTCGGCACCGGGCATGGTGGCTGCTTATCACCGCTCCTGTCGTCCTCTACCCCGTCGTCATGTCGGCCGGTTTGCTCATAGCGTGTGCAGGGGGCGATTGCCTCTGAGGATCAGCGGTAATGTCCGCAAGGGGTCGAAAGCGGACGTTGGGATTGTGTCGAATGCATATTCCCATTCAAGTTGGCAGCGTTAAACAGGGGGCATGAAAACACTTCTCCTCCCCGCGCTCGCTTTGTCCCTCCTGTCCGCCTGCGCCACCGCGCCGAGGGAGCCGATGACCGCGGCAGGCCCCGACTTCCTGACCCGCAACGCCGCCGTCAAGCGCGTCGTGACGACCGCCAGCGGATTGCAATTTTATGTCCTCAAGTCGGGTTCCAAGATGGGGCGCCTGCCGGTCGACGGAGATCAGGTCAATTTCGACTATGAAGGCAAGTTGACCACAAGCGAGACCTTCGACAGCAGCTTCGCGCGGGGCACGCCGATTACCGGCGGGGTCGGCGATTTCGTTCCCGGCTTCACCGAGGCGCTCAAATTGATGCGCCCCGGCGACGAATGGATCGTGTGGATCCCGCCCCAGCTGGGCTATGGCGCGCGCGCGACGGGCCCGATCCCGGCCAACAGCGTGCTTCGCTTTCGCATGGCGCTCCACGCCGTCACCCCCGGGCCGACGGTCAACTAACGCATCAGGCCGGCGGCGCGCAGGGCGTCCTCGATCACCGCGCCGACCCCTGTCGCTCGCGCCACGGCCGGGCGGCTTAGGGCGGCGGGCTGGGCGGGGGCCGCGACAACGGCAGGCAAAGCGATCGCGGGCATGGCGTGAACCGCTGGCCGAACGCCTGCCTCGCGCGTCGCTGTCGCGCCCAATTTCCATTCCGCCGCGAGATAGCTGGTCGAGCACAGTCCGACCTCGAGCATGTGCGGCCCGGCCTGCCCGAAGCCGCCGCGAGTGCCGAGCGGCGTGCCGTGGCCCATCCCGGCGATGTCGATCCGTTCGACCATCACCTTGCCCGAGGGATCGCGCCAGCGCGTGCGCGCCTGACCGCCGACCGTGTCGCGCGCCGCGGGCGCCTGGCCAAGGCCGATGCGATCGCGCCACTGATCGACGATCCGTCCCGCATTGGCGTTGCTGACGACATGATCGGCGGTGCCGTGCCACACCGACACTGTCGGCCACGGGCCACGATGATCGGCGGCGCCGGCGATCCGGCTGGCAAGCGCGGCGCGCGATGGCATGCCCTGCGCGCGCATCCGTTCAAGCGCTTCGGGGACCCCCGTCGCGACGGCGAACGGCAAGCCGGCAAGGATGGCGCCGCCAGCGAACAGTTCGGGATAGCAAGCGAGGATCGCCGCGGTCATCGCCCCGCCGGCCGACAGCCCGTTGATATAGACCCGCGCCGGATCGAGGCCGTGTGTCGCGATCAGGTGGCGGACCATCTGCGCGATCGACGCCGCCTCGCCCCGCCCGCGCCGCGCATCGCCCGGTTCGTACCAGTTGAAGCACAGATTATGATTATTGGCCCGGACCTGTTCGGGATAGAGCAGCGCGAACCCGTCGCGCTCGGCAAGCGCCGACCAGCCACTGCCGCGATCATAAGGCTCGGCCTGCTGCGTGCAGCCGTGGAGCACGACCACCAGCGCGGCGCCTGGGGCGAGAGAGGCAGGAAGGTAGGTCTTGGCGGACAAGGCGCCCGGATTGGCGCCGAAGCCGGTCAAGATGCTTAAGCGGCCCCCATTTCCGGTTTCGCCAAGATCAAGGCCGCGGCGGAACGCGTGGAGGCGGGCGATCGTCGGTCCCAATCGGCGCATGATGAATTCCTTGTGAGACGGCAATGCGCCGGAGCCCGCAACAGGGTTATGCTGCAGTGCACAATAAATGGGCAGGGCGATGGTTCCGCGCAAGGGGGCAAGCGCGCGAACCCAGCGATCAGAGCTGAAAATAGCCTTCGATCACGGTCACTGCCTGCCCGCCGAGGCGGACGCGGTCCCCGGCCAGGTGGCAGTCGATCGCGCCCGAGCGCCTGCTCGCCTGGATCGCGCTGAAGCGGGTGCGGCCGAGGCGCTGCGCCCACCACGGAACGAGCGCCGCATGGGCCGAACCCGTCACCGGATCCTCGTCGATCCCGTGGTAAGCGGCGAAGACGCGGCTGGCGATATCGCTCGCGTCGCCCGGCGCGGTGACGATCACCAGGCGGTCGATGGTGCGCAGCGCGGCGAAATCGGGCCGGACGGCGCGGACCGCGGCTTCATCGGCGAGGAGGACGATCGCGGCGCCATTGCCGTCGCGGCCAAGATAGGTCGGACCGGTCACGCCGAGCGCGTCGTGGAGGCCGGGCTCGTCGCCCGCGGCGACCTGGCTGGCGGGCAGATCGAGCCACAATATGCCGTCCTCGCGCGTCACGACGAGCACCCCCGAGCGCGTGGCGAAGCGGATCGTGGAGCCGGTCATCAGGACATGCCCGCTGGCGAGCGTCGCGTGGCCGCACAGATCGACCTCGACCGTCGGCGTGAACCAGCGCAACGCATAATCGGCGGCGGGGTCATCGCTCGGCACCGCGAAGGCCGTCTCGCTGAGATTATTCTCGGCGGCGATCGCCTGAAGCGTTTCGTCGGGGAGCCATTCGGCGAGCGGCATGACCGCCGCCGGATTGCCCTCGAACGGCCGCGCGGCAAAGGCATCGACCTGAAAAAAGGGCAAGTTGATCATTGCACGGTTTCGGTCAGATGGCTGGGCAGCATCGTCTCGCGATCGGTATGGCCGTGGGGGTCGAGGTGGATCAGGATTTCGGTGCCGGGGAACCGTGCCTCGAGCGCTTCCTCGACCAGGTCGAGCCGGTCGTGGGCCTCGCGCACGGTCCATTCGCCGGGCACCCAGACGTGGAACTGGACGAAATGGTTCGATCCGCTGGTGCGAGTCCTGAGGTCGTGGAGGCCGTCGAGCTCGGGATGGTCGGCCGCGGCGGCGAGGAAGGCGGCGCGCTGGCCTTCCGGCCATTCGCGGTCCATCAGCTGATCGATCGCCTGGCTCGACGAGCGCCACGCGCCGAACAACAGCCAGCCGGCGATGAGCAGCCCGAACAAGGCATCGGCGCCAACCAGCCCGAGGAACTGGTCGAGCACCAATGCGACGATGACCGATCCATTGAGCAACAGATCCGACTGGTAATGGACACGATCGGTGGCGATCGCGACCGAGCCGGTGCGGGTGACGACGTGGCGCTGATAGGCGATCAGGGCGAAGGTCGCGGCCAAGGCGACGAGCGACACGCCGATGCCGAGTTCGGCCGACCCGGTTTCGGCCCCGGCGAGCAATCGTTCGACCGAACGATAACCGATCCACCCCGCCGAAATCGTGATCAGGACGATCTGGAACAGAGCGACCAGCGCTTCGGCCTTGCCGTGGCCGAAACGGTGGTCGCTGTCGGCCGGTGCCGAGGCGATGCGCACCCCGGCGAGCGTAACGAGGCTGGCGATGAGGTCGAGCCCGGTATCGGCAAGGCTGCCGAGCATCGCCATCGAGGCGGTCGACCAGGCCGCCCAGCCCTTGAGCCCGAGCAGCAGAATGGCGACCGACACGCTGGCCAGCGCGGCGCGGGTCGCGAGCCTGGCGCGCTCGGCGTGCTGTTCGTGATATTGGGTCATGGGTAGAGCAGGCCTTCGGTCCAGCCCGCGCCGTCGCGCGTGAACAAGCGGCGCTCGTGGAGGCGGGCTTCGCGATCGGACCAGAATTCGATCCGCTGAGGGGTGACGCGGAACCCCGACCAGCGCGGCGGGCGGGGAACGTCGGCGCCCTCGAAGCGATGCCGGACGGCGGCGACGCGGGCGTCGAAGGTGGCGCGGTCGGCGAGCAAGCGCGACTGGTCGGAGGCCCATGCGCCGATCCGCGAATCGCGCCCGCGGGTAGCGAAATAGGCATCGGCCTCGGCGTCGTCGACGAGGCTGACGGGGCCTTCGAGGCGGACCTGGCGGCGCAGCGACTTCCAGTGGAACAGCAAGGCGGCGTGGGGATTCATGGCGAGTTCGCCTCCCTTGCGGCTGTCGAGGTTGGTGTAGATGACGAAGCCGCGCGCGTCGTGGCCCTTGAGCAGCACCATCCGCAGCGACGGTCGCCCGGCGCCGTCGGCGGTGGCCAGCGCGACGGCTTCGGGGTCGTTGCGTTCGTGCGCGCGGGCCTCGGCGAACCAGGCGTCGAACAGGGCAAGGGGATCGTCGGCCATCACTCGCGGCTTAGGCGCGGGCCCCGAACCGGGCAACCGGCTTGTTGGTTCGCGTCGGTTGCGGCTAGAGGATGACGATGGACCTGTATCAACGACTGGGCGTCAAGCGCGGCGCGACCGAGCCCGAGATCAAGAAAGCCTATCGCAGCCTGGCGAAACAGCTTCATCCCGACCGCAACCAGGACAATCCCAAGGCCAATGAGCGCTTCACCGCGATCACCAACGCCTATGACCTGCTGTCCGACAAGGACAAGCGCGCGCGCTATGATCGCGGCGAGATCGACGAGGACGGCAATCCCAAGTCGAGCTTTGGCGGCGGCGGCTTTGGCGGCGGCGGCGGTTATGGCGGCGGCGCGGGCGCGCGTCCGGGCGGGTTCGAGGGCTTTCCCGGGGGCGGATTTCCTGGTGGCGGGTTCGAGACCGGAGGAAGCCCCGACCTGTCCGACCTGTTCGAAGGCCTGTTCAACGGCGGCGGCCAGCGCCGCGCCGCGCCAGGCGCGGGGGCCGGGTTCGGACGCAGCCGCGCGGCCCAGAAAGGCGCCGACATCGCCTATCGACTGCAAGTCCCGTTCGCCGATGCCGCGACGCTCAAGCCACAGCGCGTGACGCTGGCGGCGGGCAAGACGATCGACCTGAAGCTGCCCAAGGGGGTCGAGGATGGGGCACGCATCCGGCTGAGTGGCCAGGGCGAGGCGGGCCCCGCCGGCAATGGCGACGCGATCGTCACGATCGAGATTGCCCCGCATGCCTTTTTCACGCGCGAAGGCGATACTATTCGCCTCTTGCTCCCGGTCAGCCTCAAGGAAGCCGTGCTCGGCGCCAAGGTCAAGGTGCCGACCCCCGAGGGCGCGGTGATGCTGACCGTCCCCAAGGGATCGACCTCTGGCAAGTTGCTCCGCCTTAAGGGGCGCGGCTTTACCGCCAAGTCGGGAACGCGCGGCGACCAGGTGGTGCAGCTGGTCGTCGATCTGCCCGCGGGCGATGCCGCGCTCGAAGCCTTTGCCGCCGAGTGGAACGGCGCGGGCAATCCCCGCGCCCCGCTGGGGGTCTGAGCCGATGGAGGAAGTTCACCCCTTGTCCCCCGAAGAACGGCGCAAGCGCCTGGCGCAGGCGCATGCGCGGTGGGGCGACAAGCTCATCAAGCGGTTGCGGCGTGGCCCGCCTCCGCTGGTCGTGCTCAAGCGCGTCGCGTTCGGGGTCTATGAGGACGGCTTCGTCCACGCCGGCAACATCGCCTACATGTCGCTCGTCGCTCTGTTCCCGTTCCTGATCTGCGCGGCCGCGATCGCGCGATTGTTCGGCGGCGCCGATGGCCAGTTCACCGTCGTCAACATCCTCGCCCGATTGCCGATGCAGGTCCGCGAAGTGCTCGCCGCGCCGATCGCCGAAGTGCTCCACGGGCGGTCGGGCAATTTGCTGTGGTTCGGCGCGATCGTCGGGCTGTGGACCGCGGCGAGCTTCATCGAGACGATCCGCGATATCCTGCGCCGAGCGTATGGCGTGCGCCACTCGGCCAGCTTCTGGACCTATCGCCTGGGGTCGATGGCGGTGATCGTCGCCGCCGTGATCCTGCTTTTGATCGCCTTCGGGCTGACGTTGTTCCTGACCTCGGCGCATCAATATGTCACTGCGCGGCTGCCGTTCAGCGAAGGGCTGGCGCATCGCCTCGGGCTGTTCCGCATCGCCCCCGGGGTGACGTTGTACGTGACCTTCTACATCCTGTTCCTGGCGCTGACCCCGTCGCGCTATCGCAAGCTGTCGTGCCGCAAGTGGCCGGGGGCGCTGCTGGTGACGACGTGGTGGCTGCTGACGGTCGAATTGCTGCCGCGCGCGATCGGCATGTTCGGGGGTTATGCGCTGACCTATGGCAGCCTTGCCGGAGTGATGGTTGCCTTGGTCTTCTTCTTCATCATCGGGCTGGGCGTGGTCGCGGGGGCCGAGCTCAACGCGGCGCTGGCCGATGCCGGCGACGTCGCGCTCAAGGGCGAGCATTATGAAGGCCCGCACCGCGACGAATTGAGCGTGACAGAGCCCGCCGCCGATGAATATGACCGCAAGCCAACGGCAAAGGGGACCAAGCGATGAGCGGTATCATGGCAGGCAAGCGCGGGTTGATTATGGGCCTCGCCAATGATCGATCGCTGGCGTGGGGCATCGCCCGTCAGCTGAGCGCGGCGGGCGCCGAACTGGCGTTCGCCTATCAGGGGGATGCGTTGCGCAAGCGAGTCGCGCCGCTCGCCGCCGAGCTGGGCAGCGATTTGCTGATCGATTGCGACGTCAGCGACATGGCCGCGCTCGATGCCGCGTTCGAGGCGTTGAAGGCCCGATGGGACGGGCTCGACTTCGTCGTCCACGCGATCGGTTTTTCGGACAAGAACGAGCTGCGCGGAGGCTATGTCGACACCAGCCTCGACAATTTCCTGATGACGATGAACATCTCGGTCTTTTCGTTCTGCGCGGTGGCGGCGCGGGCGCGGACGATGATGAAGCCCGGCGGGTCGTTGCTCACGCTGAGCTATTATGGCGCCGAGAAGGTCATCCCGCATTACAACGTCATGGGGGTGGCGAAGGCGGCGCTCGAGGCATCGGTCAAGTACCTTGCCGCCGACCTTGGCCCCGAAGGCATTCGCGTCAACGCGATCAGCGCCGGGCCGATCAAGACGCTGGCAGCGAGCGGGATCGGCGACTTTCGCTACATCATGAAGTGGAACGAATATAATGCGCCGCTCAGGCGCAACGTGACGATCGACGATGTCGGCGGGGCGGGGCTGTATCTATGCAGCGATTTGGCGTCGGGCGTGACGGGCGAAATCCATCACGTCGACGCGGGGTATAATGTGATCGGGATGAAGGCCGAAGACGCGCCAGATATTGCGACGGTATGATTGGCGATCGCCGACGTTGCGGGCAAATTGCCTCTCGCTGACGACACCCTCCTCGTGGCAAGCGGTCAAACTGACAATATTACCCTTGAGCGGGGATGACGATGAAAAGCTTTTGGACGGTTGCGGTCATCCTGTGCGGCTTGATTGTTGGCGGGGGATCGAGCGCCCAACGGCCTAAGCTTCTCAATGAGCGCATCGCTCCCGGACAATGGCGCAGCCCCAGCGGCATCACCATGCGCCTGTGGCCGGGCGGAGTGCCCGGCGGGCCGGCGATCAGGCCGGCGCGTGAATATTCCCGGACGGCGACCAACCCGAAGCGCTTCGCCGGATTGCCGGTGACTGGCGTCTTCAACGTTGCAGAGCCAACCTTGACCGTCTTTAAGCCCGCCCGGCGCGGGCGCGGGGCGGCGATGCTGGTATTTCCCGGCGGCGGCTTTCAGCAATTGGCTATCGATCTCGAAGGGACGGAAGCCTGCGACTGGCTGGTCCGGCTGGACGTGACTTGCGTGCTAGTCAAATACCGCGTGCCCGGCACCAATCATCATTATGACGAGCGGTGCGATTGCGGCGTCACGCCCAAGCGGCTGAGCGCGCTCGAAGATGCCCAGCGCGCGGTCCGCACCGTGCGGTTTCGCGCTCGCGAATGGGGCATCGATCGCGCGAAAATCGGCGTGCTCGGCTTCTCGGCCGGCGGCTATCTGGTGGCGCAGACCAGCAACATCGTGGCGCCTATCTATCCGCCGCGCGACGCGATCGACCGGGTGTCAAGCCGCCCCGATGCGGCGATGGCGCTTTACCCCGGCCACTTATGCCGCGACCACCGCAAGCTCGACCCCGGGATCAAGGTCACCAGAGCCACGCCGCCAACCTTCTTGCTCCACGCGCGGGATGACCCAACGGACCCGGTGTGCAACACGATCGTCTACGCGCGAGCGTTGCGCGCGGCAGGCGTGCCGACCGAAGTGCATCTGCTGGCGAGCGGTGGACATGCCTTCGGGATGCGCCCGGCCGGCCATGCGACTGGGCAGTGGCCGTCCTTGGTCGAGGCGTGGCTCCGTCGCTTGCGGATGATCTAGTCCAGCCGCCGCGCCATTGCCTTCAGTACATTCGACAAGGCCCCGCGGCGCACCGGATCGTTCGACTGGCCGCCCACCGCATCCGCAAGCGAGCGCAACTCCCCCGCCAACGGGCGCATCTTGGTGCGGGTGTCGAGCGGTGCTTGCGCCTGCGCCAGTGCCGCGCCGAGACGCTGGTCGAGCGCGGGGTCGAGCTGCCCGGCGCGGCGCAGCTGGTCCATGTAGGCGCGGGCGACGACGGGTTCGGCGGGCCACTGGACCGGATATTGCTGTTGCGGGTTAAAGGTCTGGCCGGGGTTGGCGAGCGCCGCGGCGGCGATCTCGTTGGCCGACAGCATCGCGCTTGGCTTCAACGCGAAGACGTCGAGCCCGCGCGCGATTTCGGTGCCGTAGATGCGGCCGTGATAATAATAGCTCGACCAGTAACCGCCGAGCGAGGGGCGCTTGGCGTCGAGCGGACCGCGGTCGAAATAAGCGATCTCGGTCGGGGTCCTGCTGTCGGTGTAATCGAACACCGAAATGCCGCCCTGATACCACGACTGGACCATGATATCGCGGCCGGGGACGGGAATGATCGAGCCGTTGTGGGCGACGCAATTTTCCTGCTCGGACTGGGGCGCGGCGAGCTTGTAGGTGCCCTGGCGCATGAGCTTGCCGTCCTTGATGTCGTAAATCGCGTCGGCGCCCCAGTTGCGCGGATCGAAGCTGCGACAGCGCGGCCGCCCGCCGCCGCCCCATTCGTCGGTGAACAGCACCTTGGTGCCGTCATTGTTGAAGGTCGCGCTGTGCCAGTAAGCAAAGCCCGGATCGCTGACGACGTCGATCCGGCGCGGCTGGCGCGGGTTGGAAATGTCGAAGATGATGCCATTGCCCGAGCAGGCCCCGGCGGCGAGCTTGCGCGTCGGGAAGACGGTGATGTCGTGGCACTGGTCGGTGACGCTGGTGTCCTGCCCCTCGTCGACCAATTTGCCGCCCTTGCCGAGCCCGGCGGGGCGCCCGCTGGCGTCGGCGAACACTTGCGGGCTGGCGATGATCCGCGCCGCGCCGGGATTGGCGACGGGGATTTCGATGATGTCGATGCGGAACAAAGCGGTGCGCGTGTCACCCGCGACATTGCCGACGCAGCCGGCCAGTTCCTCGCCCTTGCGGACGGCGGAGGTGCCCGAATTATAGACCAGGATGCGGCCGTCGCCCTCGGGGCCCTTGACCACCGAATGGGTGTGCGATCCGCGGCAGGTCTGGACTTGGCCGACCTGGCGCGGGCGCGTGATGTCCGAAATGTCGAAGATGCGCAGCCCCCGGAAACGCTCGGCGCTGATGTCCTGGTTGATCCCCTGGCTGCCGCAATCGGTGCGGCCGCGGCCCTGTTCGACCGACATCAGGAGGAGATTGCCGACCACCGAGACGTCGCCCTGCCCGCCGGGACAGACGACCGAGCTGATGTGGTGGGGGATGCCGCCGGCGTCGAGCTGATAGATGTTGAAGCCGTGATAATTGCCGACGAACAGCCGGTCGCGGTCGAACGCCATGTCGGTCTGGGCAAAGCTGAGCAAGGGCGCGCGTTCGCTCCATTCGACGCCGTCGGCCTTGGCGTCGCCGGGGCGCGGCGCGGCGCCGGGCTTGACGCCCTTCTTCGCCTTGGGCGGGGGCACGCCTTCGGGGTTGGCGGGGTCGAAGAAGCCCGCCGGCTTGGGCAAGGAGGCGAGCTTGACGAGGTTGGAGATGGCTTCGCCGGGCGTGCGGAAGCCGGGCTTCAGATCGACCCGCGGATCGCCCGCATAGGAGCCGCGCAGCGTATCCATGCGCTTGATCTCGGCGGTCTGTTCATTGCTGACGTCGGTGGTGAACTGGTACAGCACGGGGTCCGACGCCGAACCGACCTGGTGAAGCAGGGTTTCGACCATGTCGACCGCGCCGCGGTGATGGGCGATCATCAGGTCGAGGAACATGCGGTCGAAGGCAGCGCTTTTCGAGGCGCCGAGTGCGGTCAGCTGGGCCGGCGTCGCCATGCCCTTCATCGTCGGGGCGTCGGACATGCCGGGCATCGCCGCCCCCGTCATGCCCGCCATGTCATGGCCCATCATGGCATGGTCCATCGCCGGCATCGTCAACGGCGCGTTGCGGGCGCGCAGCCAGTCGCGCATGAACGCCATCTCGTCCTTTTGCGCGGCGGTGATGCGGCTCGCCACGGTCAGCAATTGGGGGTTGTTGGTGCGCGACGGCGCGAGCGCCGCCATCACCACCGCCTGATTGTGATGGACGGTCATCATCTGCATGAAAGCGATATCGGCGGGGGTGAAGCGCGTGTCGGCGATCTGCGCGGCCTGTGCCGGGGTGATGACGCGGACGGGGGCGCCGGGGATGCCGGGCTGGACGATGCTCACGGGTTGCGCTCCAGCGGGGCACGAGAGCGACAGGCAGGCCGCGATCGCGGTCCCCGCGGTGAGCATCGAAGCGCGCTTGGTCATGCCATCCCCCTGATCAATGGTGGGCGCGAGATTAGGCGCTTCGCCAGCGATGGAAAGGGGCAAAAATGACGGCGCTCAGCGGGCGAAGGGGTCGCGGACGAGGATGGTGTCGTCGCGCTGGGGGCTGGTGCTGACGAGGGCGACGGGGCAGCGGATCAGTTCCTCGATGCGGCGGACGTATTTGATCGCCTGCGCGGGCAGGTCGTTCCAGCTGCGCGCGCCGACGGTGGTGCCGCTCCAGCCGTCGAATTCCTCGTAGACGGGGATGACTCCGGCCTGGTCGGCGGCGTGGGCGGGGAGGTAGTCGTAGTGCTGGTCGCCGATGCGGTAGCCGGTGCAGATCTTGACGCTGTCGAAGCCGTCGAGGACGTCGATCTTGGTCAGCGCGATCCCGGTGACGCCGCTGACCGCGGCCGACTGGCGCACGAGCACGGCGTCGAACCAGCCGCAGCGGCGCTTGCGCCCGGTGACGGTACCGAATTCGTGGCCGCGCTCGCCCAGCCGCTGGCCGGTTTGGTCGTCGAGTTCGGTCGGAAAGGGTCCGCTGCCGACCCGCGTCGTATAGGCCTTGACGATGCCGAGCACGAACCCGGCGGCGCTCGGCCCCATCCCGCTGCCCGGGCCGACGGTGCCGGCGACGGTGTTGGACGAGGTGACGAACGGATAGGTCCCGTGATCGACGTCGAGCAGCACGCCTTGCGCGCCTTCGAACAGGATGCGCTTGCCCGCGCGCGACGCCTCGTCGAGGTCGCGCCACACGGGTCGTGCGAACTGGAGCACGAAGTCGGCGATTTCGGCGAGGTCGGCGGTGAGCCGGGCGCGATCGACCGGGGGCTGGCCAAAGCCGGCGAGCAGCGCATCATGATGCGCGCACAGCCGGTCGAGCAACGGATCAAGCTCACCCAAATGCGCGAGGTCGCACACCCGGATCGCGCGGCGCCCGACCTTGTCTTCGTAAGCCGGGCCGATCCCGCGCCGGGTGGTGCCGATCTTGCCCGCCCCGCTTGCATCCTCGCGCAGCGCATCGAGATCGCGGTGGATTGGGAGGATCAGCGGGCAGGTCTCGGCGATCATGAGGACGCCAGGGGTGATGACGACGCCCTGCGCCGAGAGCTTCTCGATCTCGGCCTTGAGCGCCCACGGGTCGAGCACCACGCCGTTGCCGATCACCGACGGGGTGCCGCGCACGATCCCCGACGGCAGCAGCGAAAGCTTGTAGATTTGATCGCCGACGACCAGCGTGTGCCCGGCATTGTGCCCGCCCTGGAAACGCACGACCATGTCGGCGCGGCTGGCGAGCCAATCGACGATCTTGCCCTTGCCCTCATCGCCCCATTGCGCGCCGATCACGGTGACATTGCCCACAATTGGTCCCCTTGGCCTATACCGCCGCGCTCCTATTGATTGCGCGCCACCGCGTCCAGCGCTGCAACGAACCGTCGCCGGCGCGGTTATGACCCGCGTGCCCAAGCATAGTTCCCGCACCGCGATCATCGCCGCTCTCATCGGCAACGGCCTGATCGCGGTGACGAAGGGCGTCGCCGCGGCGATCACCGGCAGCTCGGCGATGCTCAGCGAGGCGGTCCATTCGCTGGTCGATACCGGCAATGAGGTGTTGTTGCTGTATGGCCAGCATCGCGCCGCCAAGGCGCCCGACGAGCGCCATCCCTATGGCTATGGCCGCGAGCTTTATTTCTGGTGCTTCGTCGTCGCCTTGCTGGTGTTCGCGGTCGGAGCCGGCGTGTCCTTTTACGAAGGCGTCGTCCACATTCGCAATCCCGAACCGATCACCCGGCCGCTCGTCAATTTCGTCGTCCTCGGGCTGGCCTTGCTGTTCGAGGGCGGGTCGTGGTGGTTCGCGTGGCAGGCATTCTCGACGAGCCGCACCGGACGCAGCCTGTGGACCGAAATCACCGACAGCAAGGATCCGACCAGTTTCATGGTCCTGCTCGAAGACAGTGCCGCGCTGCTCGGCATCGCGATCGCGGCGGTCGGCACCGGGCTGGCGCTCTATCTCGACGATCCGCGGATCGACGGAATGGCCTCGATCCTGATCGGGATCGTGCTTGGGGTGGTGGCGATCATCCTGGCGCGCGAAAGCAAGGAATTGCTGATCGGCGAGCGTGCCTCGCCCGAGCTCAGCGATGCGATCCGCGCCACCGCGACCAAGGACAAATGCATCGAGGAAGTGGTCGAGATCACCACCGCCCAGCTCGCTCCCGATCAAGTCATCGCCACGCTGGGGGTGATCATCGATCCATCGCTCCATGTCCCGGAAGTCGAACAGCTCATCTATCGCCTCGAAAAAGCAATCAAGGTGCGCCATCCGCAATTGTTAAAGGTGTTCGTGCGGCCGCAGTCGCGCGAGCGCGGGGCTGATCCCAATTCCGACTGAGCGAGCGCTTGTTTGGCGAGCTTAGCAGACCCATCTAGCGCTTCATGTTGAACATCGTCTCCGTGATCATCGGCCTCGTTTCGCTGGTCCTCGCCGCCGTCGCCTTCCTGCCTTTGCTCGGGTGGGCCAACTGGCTGATCATCCCGCTGGCGCTGATCGGCGCCGGGATCGGCGCGGCGAGCGCGGGCAAGGCGGGGCGCAACCTGAACCTGGTGGTGATCGTGGTCGGGATCGTGCGGCTGATGCTCGGTGGGGGGATTCTGTGATCCCGTCACCCCGGGCTTGACCCGGGGCCTGCCTTATTACGTGGCGGTCACAGAAGTAGGCGGATCCCGGGTCAAGCCCGGGATGACGGACGCTAATGCGTCCGCACGTATCGGCCAGGAGCGTCTTCGATCGCGGCGAGATTGCCCTGCCCCGGCACGCGCGCGCCGTCGGGTTTGACCGTGTTGGGCGCCTGCTTGCGCAACCATTCCATCCAGTCGGGCCACCAGCTGCCCTTATGCTCGGTCGCGCCGGCGACGAAGGCGTCGAGCGAGGCGGGGTCGGAGTCGTTGGTCCAATATTGATATTTGTTCGCGCCGGGATGGTTGACCACCCCGGCGATATGACCCGACCCGGCAAGCACGAAGCGCTTGGGACCGCCCAGGATGCCCATCAGTTTCCACACGCTGGCAGGCGGCGCGATATGGTCCTCGCGCCCGGCCTGGATGTAAGCCGGCGTGGCGATGGTCGTGAGGTCGATCGGGACCCCCATGACCTTGATCGCGCCGGGCTCGACCAGCTGATTGTCGCGGTATAGCGACTGGAGATAGTCGCGGTGCCAGCCGCCGGGCAGGTTGGTGACGTCGCCATTCCAGTGGAGCAGGTCGAACGGCGGCGGGTCGTTGCCCATCAGGTAATTGTTGACGACATAGTTCCAGATCAGGTCGCGCCCGCGCAGCAGGTTAAAGGTCGCGGCCATCACCCGCCCGTCGAGCACCCCGGTCTCGGCGGTCAATTGCCCGAGCGTCGCCATCGTCTCGTCGCCGAGGAACAGCTTCAAATCGCCCGCATCCTCGAAATCGACCTGCGCGGTGAAAAAGGTCGCGCTGGCGATCGTGTCGGCCTCGCCCTTCGTCGCCAGATAGGCCAGCGTCGCCGCCAGCGTCGTTCCCGCGACGCAATAGCCGATGGCATGCACCGCCTTGACCCCGAGCAACTCGCGCACCACGGCGAGCGCGTCGAGCTGGGCCGCGATATAATCGTCCTGCGTCACGTCGGCGATGCTCGCGTCGGCCGATTTCCAGCTGACCATGAACAGGGTCACGCCCTGGTCGACGGTCCATTTGACGAAGCTTTTCTCGGGCGTGAGGTCGAGGATGTAAAAGCGGTTGATCCACGGCGGGAAGACGATCAGCGGCGTGTCGAGCAGCTGATCGGTCGCGGGGGCATATTGGATCAATTGATAGAGCCGCGTTTCGTGGATCACCTTGCCGGGAGTGACGGCGAGGTTGCGGCCGAGCTCGAACGCGCCTTCGGGGCTTTGGCTGACCTGCCCGCGCTGGATGTCGCCGAGCATGTTCTTGAGGCCGGCGATGAGGTTTTCGCCCTTGGTTTCGATCGTGCGCTTCATCACCTGCGGGTTGAGCGCGAGGTAATTGGCCGGGCTCATCGCATCGACGAAGCCCTTGGTGGCGAAGCGCAGGCGGCTGCGGGCGGCGTCGTCGAGGCCCTCGATCTCCTCGACCGTGCCAAGCAACTTGTCGCTGATCGCGAGGTAGCTTTGCTTCATCGTGTCGAACATCGGGTTTTCGGACCATTCGGGGGCGCCGAAGCGGCGGTCCTTGGCCTCGCTTGCCTTGGTCGCCTGGCCGATCATGTCGCTCCACGCCTCGAGCCCCTTGGCCCAAGCCTCGGCCCCGGCGCTCATCCACGCCATCGGGTCGGCGCTGGCCGGCGGAGTCTTGAGCCCGAACCCAGGCAGCGCACTGCCCTTGGCGAGATTGTCCGCCCACGCCTCCATCAGCATGTGCTGCGCGCGGCCCATGACCATCGTCCAGTGCTGCATGTCCTCGATCCCGGGGAGGGGCGGGGTGGCGTCGGGGGCGGCGTGAGAAGGATCGGTCATGAGTCGCACCCTACACTTCCCTTCCCCACGTCGTCACCCCGGATGACGGTTGCATAAGCGCCGTGCCGGGACGATGAGCGCCCGCATGACCCCCGCTTTGCCACCCGTCGCGCTGCCCGACGCCCTCATCCTGCTCGACTATGTCGGGATTGCGGTGTTCGCGGTGTCGGGGGCGCTGCTCGCGGCGGAGAAAAAGCAGACCCTGGTCACCTTTATCTTTTTTGCGGTCGTCACCGGGGTTGGCGGAGGAACGCTGCGCGACTTGCTGATCGGGGCGCCGGTGTTCTGGGTCCACACCAATGCGACCTTGCTGATCTGCATCGCCGCCGCGCTCGCGGTGTGGATGTTCTCGAGTCACGCCTTTGCCGGGAAAGCCTTGCTGTGGTTCGACGCGCTCGGGCTCGCCGCTTATGCGACCTACGGCGCGGCCAAGGCGCTGACCTTTGGAGTCGCCCCCGTTCCGGCCTTTGCGATGGGGGTGATGACCGCCTGCGTCGGGGGAATCATCCGCGACGTGCTGGCGAGCGAACCGTCGATCCTGATGCGCCCCGAGCTCTACGTCACGGCCGCCGCGTTGGCCTCGGGCCTCTACGTCATCGCCACGCTGGCGGGCGCACCCCCGGCGCTGGGCGCTCTGGTCGCGGGCCTGTCGGGCTTCTCGCTTCGTGGCGCGGCGATCGCGCGCGGGCTGAGCTTGCCGGCCTATGATCGCTAGCCGGGGGGCACCCGCTCCGCGCCGAGGCGGATGGAGCGCGCGCCGCTCCTCTGCTAAAGCCCCGGCATGACCGACGCCACGCGCCCCTCGCACACCCCTCGCCCAAGCCTCGTTACCGCCGCGGGGGTCGCCATCATCCTGCTCGGCACGGGCGCCGCGGCGCTGCCGTTCCTCGACCGCATCGCAGGCAATCGCGTCGTCGGTATCCTGCTGCTCGCCGCCGGATTGGTCGAGATGTTCGCCGCGATCCTGCGCGACCAGACCAAATTCCTCGCCCTCCTCGCCGGCGCCGTGACGACCGTCGCCGGCATCCTGTTCCTGATCGACACCAGCACCCGCTTTCTCCCCGCGATCACCATCGTCACCGCGTGGCTGCTGGTGCGCGGCCTGATCCTCGCGATCACCACCGCGCTGGCGCACGGATCGGTGCGGCGTTGGATCGCGATTTCGGCGGCGACCGATTTCGCACTCGGGCTGTTGCTGCTGGTCGGCCTGTCGATCTCGACGCTGATCGTCAGCCTGTTCGGCCCGACCCCGACGATGGTTGCCAGCTTCGCCTGGATCCTCGCGATCAGCTTCGTCATCACCGGCATGCTGTTGCTCGAAATCGCCAGTTGCGAGCGCGATTCCACACCCAGCGGATGACGACGCCCTCGCTCCTGCCGCCGAGTCCCGAACTGACCCACCTCGCGCAGATCATCCAGCTTGCGGTCGCGCCGGTGTTCCTGCTCGCCGGGATCGGGGCGTTCCTCAATGTCTGCGCCGGCCGGCTGGCGCGGATCGTCGATCGCGCCCGCGCGCTCGAACCGCGCATCCTCGCCAGCCGCGGCGCCGAACATGAGCGGCTGATCGGCGAAGTGCGCCTGCTCGATCGCCGCATCCGCATCGTCAATGCCGCGATTTTCTCGACCGTGCTTGCCGCGCTGATCATCTCGGCGGTGGTGGTGTTGCTGTTCGTCGCGTTCCTGACCGGGTACAAGATCGGCACCGCGGTCGCTTTGCTGTTCATCGCCGCAATGATCTTCACCGCGCTGAGCTTCGCCATCTTCCTGTTCGAAACCCGGCTCGGGACGCGCAGCGTCCGCGTCCGCACCCAAATCCTCGACCATGAAGCCGAGGAGGAGAGCGAGCCCACCCCTTCGTCCTGAAGCGCGCGCGCTCGCCCAGGACAGGCTTGTGAAACGCCGGTCCTTTTTCTAGGGCGGTCCACAACAACAGGGCTTTGAAGGCTCGGCCCGGACGGGCTGGGGGAGCTCGCCATCAGGAGTCATCATGGTCACTGCGTCATCGGTCCTCGACCGCGTCCTCGTCCTCGAAATGGTTCGCGTGACCGAAGCGGCGGCGATTGCCGCATCCTATCTGGTCGGGCGCGGGGACGAGAAAGCCGCCGATGCCGCCGCGGTCGAGGCGATGCGCGCTGCGCTCAACGAATTGCCGATGGACGGCACCGTCGTGATCGGCGAGGGCGAGCGCGACGAAGCCCCGATGCTGTATATCGGCGAAAAGGTCGGATCCGCCCCCAATGGCGGGCCGCGCATCGATATCGCGCTCGATCCGCTCGAGGGAACGACGATCACCGCCAAGGCCGGCGCCAATGCGCTCGCGGTGCTGGCGATCGCCGAACAGGGCGGGCTGCTCAACGCCCCCGACGTCTACATGGACAAGATCGCGTGCGGCCCGGGTTATGCCGCCGGGGTGATTTCGCTCGAGCGCTCGGTGACCGACAACGTCCGCAGCCTCGCCGCGGCCAAGGGGGTTGCCGCCGACGAGATCATCGCCTGCGTGCTCGACCGCCCGCGCCACGCCGCGATCATCGCCGAATTGCGCGCGCTCGGGTGCGGCATCATGCTGATCCCCGATGGCGATGTCGCCGGGGTCATCGCGACCACCAACCCCGACACCGGGATCGATCTTTATGTCGGGTCGGGCGGCGCGCCGGAAGGGGTGCTCGCGGCCGCCGCCCTGCGCTGCGTCGGGGGGCAGATCGAAGGCCGGCTGGTGTTCCGCAACGACGACGAGCGCGGACGCGCGCGGCGCTGGGGGATCGAGAACCTCGACCGCATCTACAAGCTTGAGGACATGGCCAGCGGCGATTGCATTTTCGCCGCCACGGGCGTCACCGACGGGTCGCTGCTCGGCGGGGTCAAGCGCCGCCGCGACGGGACAGTCGAAACCGACAGCATCGTCATGCGCGCGAGTTCTGGGACCGTGCGCCGGGTCAAGGGCGAGCATCGCAAATTGAACGGGTAATATTGGCGTTAAACGATTTTCCGCAGATTTCGCCTTGGCGTACGAGAGTGTACAGACGCGTAACGATTGCGTCCCCAATCAAATGCGCTTAAGAGGTCGGCATCCGCCGCTTTGCTTATTGGGCGCGGCGGACAGAGAGAGGCATATGCACTCCCGCCCCTAAAATTGTGGGGCGAAATCGTGCTGTCAAGGCCTGCCGACTACCGTAATCGATTGCTCGCCCAGCTGACGCCGGCCGATCTCGACCGCATCGAGCCGCATCTTACGCACATTTCGTTACCGCAACGGACGCAGCTGGTGACTCCCAATGTCCGGATCGAGCGCTGTTTCTTTCTGGAATCGGGGGTCGCATCGGTCGTGGCGAGCAGCGCCGACGGCAAGCAGACCGAAGTCGGGATCATCGGGCGCGAAGGCATGGTCGACGTCTCGACCGTGATGGGCAAAGCCATCTCGCCACTGCAAATCTTTATCCAGATCCCGGGCGAAGGTTATGCCATCCGCACGTCCGAAGTTGTCGCCATGACCGAGAAGAGTCCCGATTTCATGCGTCTGGTGCTCGGCTTTGCGCACAGCTTCCTGATCCAGATTTCCTACACTGCGCTCGCCACCGCCACGCTCAGCATCGAGAATCGCCTATGCCGCTGGCTTTTGATGAGCTTCGATCGATCGGAAAGCAGCAGCATTCCAATGACGCACGAATTTTTGTCGTTGATGCTCGGGGTACGTCGCGCCGGCGTTACCGATGCACTCAACAGCCTGGTCGGCGCGGGATTGATCGTGACGAGCCGGGGCCATATCACGATCGTCAATCGCAAAGGGCTCGAGGAGCGAGCAATGGACAATTACGGAATTCCCGAAGCAAATTACCGAGCGCTTGTCGAAGGCTGAGGCATCGTCGTCTGAAGGACGGCCTTGGGCGCGACGCCCAGTTCAGCGATCAGCACGGGAGGAGCTATCCGCAACTTGGCCACTTTTTCAGCATAAAGCGCGGCCATCTGGCGATGAACGCGGGCCACCGTCGGGTCGCGCGCGGCGTCGGCAAGGTCGAGTTCCTGTTCAACACGGCGGGTCAAATATTCGATTTCAGCGTTCTGATTCACGATTGCCCTCCACATCGTTCAATTGTTGGCAATGAATGGCACCGCGGAGACGCTCATCCCGCGATCACGCAATTCGCTTAATCGATGGGCGTAGAGCGCAGCGATCTGGCGATGGACGTGCGCCGCCGACGGATCGGGCGACTCGGCGGCAAACGAGAGTTCGTCAGCCACCCGGTCGAGCAGAAAATTCACATCGATATTTTTGATCATGCCATGCACGCGTCGGTTAAAGTTTCTGGGTTTACCAGACCCTTATCGTTAATGTTTGTTTGCATTTCGGTCCGCTGGCGTACAATTTCCGCGCTTTCGGACGCCGCGGTTCCCTCGTTCCTCCGGCTCCCCTAAGGGTCCAGCAATGTCGTCGCTTCTCGCCTCCCTCGCGTCCGTCAGCGGACAGCCCTGGCGTGCGCGCCGCGACATCGGCGACGGGCTCGGCCACGATTTGGTCGATCAATTGTTGCTCGCGCGCGGCGTCGAGGCGGGTGATCTCGCGCGCCATCGAGCGCCGACCTTGCGCCATTTCCTGCCCGACCCGTCCTCCTTCGCCGACATGGACAAGGGCGCGGCGCGGATTGCCGACGCCATCGAGCGCGGCGAGACGGTCGCCATCTTTGGCGATTATGACGTCGACGGTGCGACTTCGGCGGCGCTGCTGACCTTGCTCCTGCGCCGGCTCGGGGTCGAACCGATGGTCTATATTCCCGACCGGCTGATGGAAGGCTATGGCCCGAGCGGAAGCGCGCTGGTCGAGCTCAAGCGGCGCGGGGCGACCCTGGCGATCACCGTCGATTGCGGCGCGCAGGCGTTCGACGCGCTCGATCAGGCGGCGGCCGCCGGGCTCGAGGTGATCGTTTGCGACCACCACCAATGTTCCGCCGCGCTGCCCGCCGCGGTGGCGATGATCAACCCCAACCGGCTCGACGAGAGCACCGAGGGCGCGGCGCACGGCCACCTCGCCGCAGTCGGGATGGCGTTCCTGCTGGGGGTCGCCGTGTTGCGCGAACTGCGCCGCCGCGGACGGTTCGACGAGACCCGCCCCGAGCCCGCGATCATCGACCTGCTCGACCTGGTTGCGCTCGGCACCGTTGCCGACGTCGCCAAGCTAAAGTCGCTCAACCGCGCCTTCGTCACCCAGGGGCTCAAGGTGATGGGCCAAGGGGGCAACATCGGCCTCGTCGCGCTCGCCGAAGCGGCACGGCTGGTCAAGGCGCCGTCGTGCCGCGATCTCGGCTTCGCACTGGGGCCGCGGATCAATGCCGGGGGCCGGGTCGGCAAGTCCGACCTTGGCGTCCGCCTGCTGACCGCGACCGACCCCGAGGAAGCGCGCACCATCGCCATCGAACTCGACCGGCTCAACGAGGAACGCCGAGCGATCGAAACGATCGTCGGCGAAGAGGCCGCGGCCCAGGCCGAGCGCCAAGCCAACGATCCATTGATCATCGTCGCCGGGCGCGGCTGGCACCCCGGGGTGGTCGGGATCGTCGCCAGCCGTTTGAAGGAACGCTTCGGCCGCCCCGCGCTGGTCATCGCGCTCGACGAGGAGGGCGTCGGCAAGGGGTCGGGACGGTCGATCGGCGGGGTCGATCTTGGCGCCGCGATCCTCGCCGCGAAGGACAGCGGGCTGATTGTCGCCGGGGGCGGTCACGCCATGGCCGCCGGGGTGACCCTCGCGCCCGGCGGGATCGAACCGCTGCGCCTGTTCCTCCATGATCGACTGGCGGCGACGATCGAGACCGCGCGCGGCGGGCGCCACCTGCTGCTCGACGCGATCGTCGCGCCGGGGGGAGTCGCGGCAAGCCTGTGCGACGCGCTCGACGCCGCCGGACCGGCGCGATTGCTCAAGGTCTCGATCGTCGGCAATGGCCACGTCCGCGCGATCGCCGCGGGCGACGACGGCAAATCGTTCAAGCTGATCGCCTTTCGCGCCGCCGACACGGTGCTCGGCCAGGCCTTGTTGTCGGCCACGCCCGATCGGCGCTTCTGGCTGGCCGGGACGATCAAGCGCGACGAATGGAATGGCGGGAATGCCGCCGAGATGCACCTTGAGGATGCGGCCTATGGATGAGCCGCCCGGCTTGACCGCGAAGCCCCCGTCGCTTACCCGCCGCGTGGCTCAGGCCCCTTCGTCTAGCGGTTAGGACGCGGCCCTCTCACGGCTGAAGCACGGGTTCGATTCCCGTAGGGGTCACCAGCGGCTAAACATCGATCGCCCCGGACGAGGCGCGATCGCGCCGTTCGCCACCCGAGGACAGCGCCACTCATGGCGGGTTCATGTCTCGGGTCGCAGCCTGGAATCCCAGGCAATGCGAGAATTGGATGAAAATGTGATCGACCCCGGCTTTGCGGAAAGCCGCTTCGGGCTTGGCCCCCGAAGCGACGGTGGCGACAAGCCCGCGGGCGATATGCGCGGCTGGGCCGAAGCGCAGATCAAGCGCTTCCAGCCGGCCTTGCCGGGACTGCCGACCAAGGCCGAGATTGCAGGCGAACTGCGCGATTATTACGCCGCCCGCCGCGACGCCCGGATGGACCAGGCGGCGAACGCGGCCCCGATCGCGATGACCGCCGCGACCGCGCTCCCCGCGACCGCACCCGCTATGGCTTCGCCCGCGGCCGTCAAAACGGTCGATCCCGCGGTTCGGCAGACCCGCCGCGCCGCCCGCGACACCTATGCCGCGCTGGTTGGCGCTCGAGTCCAGTCGGCGCTCGACACGCCGACCCCGTTCATCGAACGGCTGGTGCATTTCTGGGCCAATCATTTTGCCGTGTCGGCGCAGAAAATCACCACCGTCGGCTTTGCCGGCCTGCTCGAGATGGACGCCATCCGCCCGCACGTGACGGGCACGTTCGGCGAAATGCTCCTTGCCGTGGAACGCCATCCGGCGATGCTGCTCTATCTCGACCAGGCGCAATCGATCGGCCCGAACAGCAGGTTCGGGGACCGCGCCGCGGCGCGCGGCAACACCCGCGGCCTGAACGAAAATCTGGCGCGCGAAATCCTCGAACTGCACACGCTGGGCGTTCGCACCGGTTATGCCCAGGCCGATGTGACCGAATTCGCGCGCGCCCTTACCGGCTGGACAGTCGCGGGGATCGGCCGCGGCCCGGCGGCGCGCTTCATGGGCGGCGCTCCGGGCGAATTTGCCTTCGTCGAAGCGCTCCACGAACCGGGCCAGCGCAATATCCTTGGCCGCCGCTTTGCCGAGGCCGGCGAAGATCAGGCGCGCGCGGTGCTCGCGGTGCTTGCCGTCCACCCCGCCACCGCCCGCCACGTGGCGACCAAGCTGGCGCGTCACTTCGCCGGCGACGACCCGCCGCGCGCGATCGTCGCGCGGCTCGAGCAGGCCTTTCTCGCCGGCAAGGGCGACCTGCCGACGGTCTACCGGGCGTTGATTGCCAGTCCCGAGGCATGGGACCCGGCCGTCACCAAATTCCGCAGTCCGTGGGACTGGTCGGTCGCCTCGCTGCGCGCGCTTGGCGTCAAGCAGATGCAGCCGCAAGTCGCGGTCGGACTGCTCAGGCAATTGGGACAGCCGGTGTGGCAGCCGCCGTCGCCCGCCGGATGGGACGACGATGCCGCAAGTTGGGCGGGCCCCGACGCGCTGGTCCGGCGAGTGGAGGCGGCCGAGCGCTTCGCCGGACGCGCCGGGACGACGATCGATGCCCGCAGCCTGGCGCAGTCGATCCTCGGCAGCGGGTTGAGCGACCGGTCCAGAACCGCGATCGCCCGCGCCGAAAGCCCGGCGACCGGCCTTGCGCTGTTCCTTGCCAGTCCTGAAATGTTGCGGAGGTAGCAATGCTGGATCGTCGTCGATTGTTGCAATTTGGCGGCGCCGGCCTGGCCCTGCTCGGCCTCCCCCGCATTACCTTTGCCGCTTCTCTGCGCAGCGAGAAGCGGTTTCTGTTCGTGATTCAGCGCGGCGCCGCCGATGGGCTGGCAACGCTCGCGCCGCTCGGCGATCCGGCCTATGCCGGATTGCGCGGCGACCTTGCGACCGATCAGGTCGGCGGCGCCAAGCTCGATGACATGTTCACCTTGCATCCGGCGCTGGCCGAGACCGCCAGGCTTTACGCCGCCAAGCAGGCCCTGTTCGTTCACGCGGTCGCCTCCCCCTACCGCGACCGGTCGCATTTCGACGGGCAGAATGTGATCGAAAGCGGCGGAGCGGCGGCCTATCGGATCAAGGACGGCTGGATGAACCGCCTGCTGAGCGAACTCCCCGGCGGGAAAGCGGTGGCCCTCGCGCCGACCGTGCCCCTGGCGTTGCGCGGGCCGGTGTCGGTGGCAAGCTATGCGCCGTCCAATCTTCCACAGGCCAGCGACGACCTGCTGATCCGGATCGGCGATCTTTATGCCGAAGACCGGCAATTGGCGCCGCTGTGGAATGAGGCGCAGGCGACCAGGCTCAAGGCCGGGGCGGCGGGGTCGGGCGCTGGCGGCGGTCAACTCGGAACCCTCACCGCCAAGCTGATGAGTGGGCCAGACGGCGCCCGCCTGGCCATGATCGAGACCAATGGCTGGGACACGCACAACGGTCAGCGGGGCCGCCTCGCGGCGCAATTGCGCAACCTGGACGGGCTGCTGGCGGCGCTAAAGCTTGGGCTCGGGCCGGCCTGGAACGATACGTTGGTGCTCGTTGCGACCGAATTCGGGCGCACCGCCAAGGCCAATGGCACGGGCGGGACCGACCATGGCACCGGAGCGATGGCGATGCTCGTGGGCGGGGCGGTCGCGGGCGGCAGGATCATTTCCGACTGGCCGGGATTGTCAGCCGCCGCGCTCTACGAAGGCCGCGACCTCAAACCGACGATCGATCTCGACGCGCTGATCGCAAGCGCGCTTGCCCAGCATTTCGGGTTGGACCTCGGCCAGACGGCGGCGCGGCTGTTCCCCGACACCAAATCGCCTCTGCTGAAGCAACCTCTAGTGAGCGGTTCAACCACCTGATGCGCGCCATCCGGGCGTACCGCTGATCGACGCTAACCGGCGAGCGCGGCCCCACACCTGTCCGGCTCCGCCGCGAAGCGCGCCGAGTCGAGGATAATTTGCTGCGTTCGGACGGTTTTTCGGCCGGCGGGGCGGAACGTGACGCTGCGCCTGGTCGCGCCGTCCTGCACCTCGAGCACATAATCGACCGCCGAATTGCCGGGCTCGCCCCCCGATCGGCGCAAAACCTTCATCCCGTCACGCAGGCCGGCGGCATAAGCGTTCGATGCCGGATCGACGCCGGCAAGGACGTTGCCCGCCTTCGCCGTGGCTTCCGAATTCCACCCCCGGTCGAAGATTGGGACATCGGCGGTTGTCAGCCGTGCGCAATCGCCGAACGTTTCTTCGGAAAGGACTAGCGGCTCGCCCTTCGTTAAATAGCGATCGACATCGGGAGCAATGTCGAGGCCGGCGCGGCCCATTTCGGCGATGAAGGCGGTGGTCACGACTGGAGCCGCGCTGGCGGCGCTCGTTCGGTCGCGCTGGGCACGCAGCACCGCGTCGAGGCCCGGCGAGCCGCGCGCCCGAAGCTCTCGATCCCACAAGGCAGCGAGCATCGCCCCGCGCTGATAGGGCATTTTTTCTGCATCGGCATTGCCACTCCAGAATTTCGCCGCAGCCTCGACATTGCCAGATGTCCGGACCGATGAGGCGGCGTAAGCGCGCAACATTTCGTTCCAATCGTCGACGAACTTCCGGGGCGTCCACAATCCCGCGCGAAGCATCAGCCGGCGTGCGTAAAAATCGGTGAATCCTTCGCTCAGCCAATAGGCTTCAGCTTCGTTTTCCTCGGGAAAACGGCCGAGCTGGCGGAAATTCCAGCTGTGAAAATATTCGTGCGCGAGGAGCCATGTCAGGCTCGGCAATTCAGCGTCGCGATCAATCCACGTGGCGAAGGCGTCGCTGCGCCCGGTGCCGCCAAAACTGATCCGCCCGGGCTCCGGCACGAGCGGGATCGCGGTGATCAGGAACGGCCCCGGCCTCGTGTCGCGCCAGAATTTCTGCTCGACTGCAACGACCTGCTGGGCGGTCTTGTCGAAGGCGCCAATGTCGAAGCCAAAGCGCCCGATATGGGCGATGCGGACGGGCGCGCCATTGATGGTGACACGCGCGACGGACAAGTCGCGACCACCGATCGCGATGCTCTCGATGATATCGCCGACCTGACGCGGTCGATCGCGCAGACCGCGGGCATGTTCGGTATCGGACGCGAACCCGATGTCCTTTGGTCCCTTCCAGGTGAAGCGCGCCGGCGCCTGGTCGCGCCCGACCGGCCGGGCATAGAGGACTTCGCCGACCGCATAAAACCAGTCGGGACGAACGACGGGATGCGCCTGCTCGCTGTCGCTGACGGTCGGATCGGCTGCGAACGCGGACACGATCCGATATCGCATCACCAAGGGCACGCCGGGCGCCGAACGCACGATGCGGCCGCCAAAAGGCGCGGGCGCGACCGATGCGGCGCCCTCGATCCGCAGGTCGCGCATCCATTGGCCAAGCTTGCGGTCGCCGGCCCAGCTGTCGACCCAGTCGAGCGTAGTGCTGCCCGATTTATCGGCACGAAGCCGGATCGTGACGTCAAGCGCGACGATCGCATCGCCCTTCATCTCGGGTGAAAGCTCATAATCGACCGTGGGATCGGGCGCCCGCTGCATGGCGCACAGTGCCAGCAACACCGGCACAGCGGCAATTCGAAACCCGCGCATTGATATCCCCTGTCATCACGCTTCACGATACTTGGGGCGAACTCTGACCTGTACACGAATGGAAAACCGCCAGCGCCGCTTGCGAAGCGCTTCGTCGTTCAAGGCCGAGCGATCACGCCGGCGCGAAATATTGCACGACGGTCGCACTTTGCCAAACCAGCCGAAGTCAGATCGCGGGGGACTTCCTGCCCGGCGGCGCGTAGTGCGCAACCGACGACCGGTGGGAGCGCCATATGCGCAATTTCGATTTCAGTAGCTGGCAGGGCATTCTCTCGACGCTGGCGAGCCTCGCGTTGATCACGATTATCGGGGTTGGCGTGCGACTGCTCGCGATGGCGACCATTCAGCAACGCCGCGAGCGCGAGAACCGACAGATCAATGAACGCCTCAAAACCTTGATCGCGGCCTACAAGACGCTCGGCGGGTCGTTCACCGGCGACCTGGTGGTGGACCCGGCCCATTTGCGCGATCTGGCGATGCGCGACGGGCTCGGGGGAAGCGCGGCGGGGCAGTCTTCCGTTGCAGCGGCGCGGGCAAGCGGTTCGGATCGCACGCGGCGGACGCGGGACGCGGTCGAAGCGGCCTTGTCCGACATCATCCTCTTGGGCACCGACGATCATGTCCGCCTTGCCAGCAACGCGGCACGAGAACTGGTCGCCGGACGCCAGGTCCACACCGCCGCGCTGGTCGTCTCGCTTCGCGACTTCATCCGCAGCGCGCTGGGGCTCGGCCCGGTGCCCGCCGCGCTCGACATTCCGATGCAGGGCCCGACGCGCACCGCGGGCAGCGGTGGCAAGGGCAAGAGCGACGGCGGCGAAGGGCGGCAAGGCGGCGGCGGCGGCGGAGGGGCGGGCGGCGGCGGCGGGATGGGCGCCGGGATGGGAATCGGCGGACTTGGCGCCGGGATCGGGGCCGGGGCCGCGGCCGGCGGCGCCGACGATGACGCGAACGGCCAGCACTGACGGACACGCTGGCGCGATACAATATGCGACACTTTCACTTGCGCGCCGACACATCGCCCAGACATGGCGCTCCTATCTCTTGATCAACGCCGATCGAGGCGTCTTTCAAGGAGCCCGTCATGAAGAAGTTCATTCTTATCGCCGCCGCCGCCACGCTGTTCGCGGTGCCTGCCAACGCCGCACCGGGCGGTCGCAATGATCGTGCCGTCCACAAGCTGCAGAGGCAGCAGGTCGCCCCGCGCGCCGGCCGCAACGCCGTCCAGGTGCGCAACGTCTATCGTCAGCCGGTCCAGGTGCGCAACGTCTACCGCCAGCCGGTCCGCGTGCAACAGGTCCGGGTCCAGGCGAACCGCGGCCATCGGTGGAGCCGGGGCCAGCGCTTCGATCGCCGCTACGCAACCAATTATCGCGTGATCGACAATTACCGCGCTTATCATCTCAATGCCCCGCCCACCGGCTATCGCTACGTTCAGTCGAACAACGACATCGTGCTCGTCGCGATCGCCAGTGGCATCATCGGTGCGGTTTTCGGCAACCTGCTCTAGCACCTTATTCCCGCGCAGTGCGGCTGGCCCCGGGACGCAAGTCCCGGGGCCTTCGCGGTTCGCGTCGGTTCGATTAAAGGACGATCATGACGACCATGCCCCACATCCTGCTGGTCGATGACGAGCGCGACATTCGCGATCCGCTGGCCACCTATCTCGTCAAGAACGGGCTGCGCGTGACCAAGGCCGAAAGCGCTCTCGCGGCGCGTCAGATTCTCGCCGCGCACGCCATCGACCTCATCCTGCTCGACATCATGATGCCGGGCGAGGACGGGCTGTCGCTGGCCGGCTTCGTTCGCGCCACCAGCGGCGTTCCGGTCATCCTGGTCACCGCCAAGGCGGAGGACACCGACCGCATCGTCGGGCTTGAACTGGGCGCCGACGATTATGTCACCAAGCCGTTCAACCCGCGGGAATTGCTGGCGCGGATCAAGTCGGTGTTGCGCCGCACCGAGGCGAACGGCCACGAAGTCCATGCCCCCGACGCGCAAGGCTATGCCTTCGGGCCGTGGGTGTTGCGCACCGGCGAGCGCGAACTGGTCTCGACCGACGGCGTCGCGACCCCGCTGTCGACCGGGGAATTCAATCTGTTGCTGGCCTTCGTCACCCACCCCAAGCGCGTCCTGAGCCGCGATCAATTGCTCGATCTGAGCCAGAAGCGCGACCTCGCGGCGTTCGAGCGCAGCATCGACAACCACATCAGCCGCCTGCGCCGCAAGATCGAGGCCAGCCCGTCCGATCCAAAGCTGATCAAGACCGTGTGGGGCGGCGGCTATACGCTCGCGGCCGAGGTGCGAAAGCTGTGATCCGGCTGATGCCGCGAAGCCTGGTCGGGCAAATGGCGCTGTTGCTCGGCGCCGCCCTGATGGTGGCGCAACTGATCAACTTCGCGTTGATCCTCAATGAGCGCCAGAAGCTCAACCTTGCTCAAAATCAGGGTCCCGCCATCACCCGCTTCGTCTCGACCGCGGCCGACGTCGCCCAGGCGGACGCCCAGTTTCGGACGATCATCCTCGAGGACAGCTCGCACCGCGGCGCGCGCTTTTCGTTCAGCGACCAAAGCCTCGTCACCGCCACCGCCAAACGCGAGCCGCAGGTCGAAAACCGCATTCGCGACGGCCTCGTCGAAGCCGGACTTCGCGCGCCCGACCTCAGGGCGGCATTTTCGAGCGAACGGCGCAAGGTCCGCGGCGGCCCGATCGAACAGGTGCGCGTCCTGGTCCTGTCGGCGCGACAATCGGACGGGCGCTGGCTCAATGGCAGCATGTCCACCCCGCCGCCCGAACCGTGGCTTGCGATCCGTCTTGGCGCGGCGACCCTGCTGCTTTATTTGATCGTGCTCGGCGCCAGCCTGATCATCGCCTTGCGCCTGGCGCGGCCGTTGTCCGATCTGGCGCGCGCCGCGGACCGCTTCAAGGGCCGCACCTTGCCCGATCCGGTGGTGGCCAGCGGCCCGGCCGACTTGCGCCGGGCGATCGAAGCCTTCAATGCGATGAACGAACGGATCGTCGGCCTGCTCGACGAAAAGGACATCATGCTGGGGGCGATCGCACATGATTTGCGCACTCCCCTCGCCTCGTTGCGGATCCGGGCGGAGACGGTCGAGCCCGCCGACGAACGCAATCGGACCATCGCAACGATCGAGCAAATGGCGGCGATGCTCGACGATATCCTCATCCTGGCGCGGACCGGCCGCGCGCGCGAGACGATCCGGTCGATGGACATCACGGCGCTGGCGGACGCCTTGGTCGAGGAATATCGCGAACTTGGTCGACCCGTCGAAATGGCGTCGTCGGCCAGTCTTGTCGTCGCTATCCAGCCCAATCTCATGCGCCGGGCAATCCGCAATCTGATCGACAATGCCGTGGCTTACGGCAGCTCGGCGACGGTGCGGGTCGCGGCCGCGAACGGCGCCGCGATCGTCACCGTTAGCGACCGCGGTCCCGGCCTTCCCGCCGACCAGCTCGAAGCGGTGGTCAACCCGTTTCACCGCGCCGAAAAGTCCAGAAATCGCGACACTGGGGGAAGCGGCCTGGGTCTGGCGATCGCGCGCGCCGTCGCGGAAAGCCACGCCGGGTCGCTGCGGCTCGAAAACGCCGCGCAAGGCGGGCTGATCGCGCTTCTGTCGATACCGAAGGGCGACGAAGTCCCCCGAGACTGACACAAATTGCGACAATTATCGATCGGACGGACACATTGGCGACAGCACTCCGTTCCATACCCTTCAATGCCACGATGGCATGATCACAAGAGGAGCCTAGTAATGCGTAAAATGATCCTAGCCCTTGTCGCCGCATCGGCGGCATTCGGATCCGTTCCTGCGTCGGCACAGGTTTGGCGCCTTCAGCCGCGCGTCCAGACGCAGATCCGCGCTGATATCAATCAGCTGCAAGGCCTGATCCAGACCGCTGCGCAGCGTCGCACCATCTCGCGGCGCGAGGCGGTGTCGCTGCGTCGCCAGGCGATCGATCTGCGCCAGCTTCTGGCTCAGTATAACCGCAACGGCCTGAGCCGCCAGGAAGTCACGACGCTTGAGCTTCGGACCAATCAAGTCCGCCAGAACTTGCGGCTCGAACGCCGCGATTGGGATGGCCGTCGCGGCTGATCCGCCGTTTGGACTTCAGGGAAGGGGCGGGTTTGACCCGCCCCTTCGACGGTGCATATCGTAACCGCACAGCGCGGTGCTGATACAATTTGATACAAATTATGGTTGGCCATGACGGCTTCATTTGCAGATGAGCGCCGGGCCCGCTCTTGGCGGGTTTTCCCGGATTTTCCGGATTTAAGAGCGCGGCCGGATTTTAAAGCGCGGCCGGATTTCAAAACGTGGCCGGATTTCAAAACGTGGCCGGATTTCAAAACGTGGGATGCACTGAATGATTGTCGATTTGATCGCCCGACCGCCTGGCCCGCAGCGCGGCGTCCGTGCCCGCGCGCGCTTTCGGCACGGGTGCGTCGCACTGGCGCTCGTCGGTGCCTTGCTGACTTCGGGGTGTGGCGCGCGCGACGCGGATGGCGCCGGCGGCAAGGGCAAGGGTCCCGCGACGGTCGGCTATGTCGTGGTCCAGCCCACGTCGGTCCCGCTTCAGACCACGCTCGGCGGGCGGACCGTCGCGTTCGAAACCTCCGAAGTGCGGCCGCAGGTCAATGGCTTGATCCGCAAGAAGCTGTTCACCGAAGGCGCTTTCGTGCGCCAGGGCCAGCCCTTGTTCCAGATCGATCCAAGTCTCTATCGAGCCGCGCTGGCCGAGGCCGCGGCGACCGTCAACAGCGCCCGGGCAACCTCGGAGGCCGCCCGCGTCAAGGCCGATCGCTATCGCCCGCTGGCGCAGATCGAAGCCATTTCCAAACAGGATTATACCGACGCCGCGGCCCAGGCGCGGCAGGCGCAGGCGAGCGTCGCCCAGACCGGAGCCGCGCTCGATACCGCGCGAATCAATTTGCGCTTCACGACCTTGGCGGCCCCGATCAGCGGCCGCATCGGCCGGTCGCTGTCGACCGTCGGCGCGCTTGTCACCGCCAATCAGGCGTCGCCGCTGGCGGTCATCCAGCGCACCGATCCGATGTACGTCGATATTCAGCAATCCAGCGCCGATTTGCTGACGCTGAAGCGCAGCATCGCTGCCGGCGGCGTGACTTCGGGCAGCGCTCAGGTCGGCCTGACCCTTGAGGACGGCAGCAATTACGGCTTCACCGGCAGCGTTCAATTTTCAGAAATGATGGTCGACGAAGGCACCGGGACGGTCACGCTTCGTGCCCGGTTCCCCAATCCGCAGGGCGTCTTGCTGCCCGGCATGTTCGTCCAGGCCCGCTTCGTCCAGGCGGTCGACCAAGGGGTCTTCCTGGTCCCTCAGGCCGCCGTGCAGCGCGACCTTGGCGGAAAGGCGGTGGTGTTCGTCGTCGGCCCCGGCAACAAGGCGCAGCGGCGGCTGGTCGATGCCAGCCGGACCTATGGCAGTGACTGGGTCGTGACCAGCGGGCTCAAGCCCGGCGACAAGATCATCACCCAGGGGACGGCCAATTTGAAGCAAGGCGCGGCCGTCCGCGCCGTGCCTGCCGGAGCACCGCAACGCGTCGTTCCCGGCAAGCCCGGCAGCGGGGGGCGCCCCGGCGCCGCCGGCGGCCGCGGTCGCGGCTGAGGCGCGGCATGTCACGCATCTTCATCGAGCGGCCGATCTTCGCCTGGGTGCTGGCGATCGTCGTGATGGTGGCGGGACTGGGTGCGATCTTTTCGCTCCCGATCGAGCAATATCCCGACATTGCGCCAACCCGCGTCAGCATTCGCGCGACTTATCCCGGCGCCTCGGCGGAGACGGTGGAAAACAGCGTTACCCAGATCCTCGAACAGCAATTGAGCGGGCTCGACGGGCTGCTTTATTTCACCTCGACGTCGAGCTCGCGCGGCTCGGTCAGCATTTCGGCGACTTTTTCGAAAGGCACCGACCCCGACATCGCGCAGGTCCAGGTCCAAAATCAGGTCCAGCAGGCGATCTCGCGCCTGCCCCAGCAGGTCCAGCAGCAGGGCCTGCGCGTGACCAAGTCCAACCCTGACTTCCTCTTGATCACCGCCGTCTATGACGAGACCGATCAGCGCACCAATCAGGACGTGTCGGACTATCTCGTGTCGAACATCCAGGATCCGCTGTCGCGGATCGAGGGGGTCGGCGACATCAACGTGTTCGGCGCGCCGCACGCGATGCGCATCTGGCTCAACCCCAGCCGGCTCGCGGCCTTTTCGCTGATGCCGGCCGATGTCGTCACCGCCATCACCAACCAGAATAGCGAAGTCGCCGCGGGCGAAATCGGCGGCCTGCCGCAAGCCGGGCAGCAGATGCTCAATGCCACCGTCACGGCCCAGTCGCGCCTCCAGACACCGGCGCAGTTCGAACAGATCATCCTCAAGACCGAGCCGAGCGGCGCCGCCGTGCGCTTGCGCGACGTCGCCCGGGTCGAACTGGGGGCCGAAAACTACTCTTCGGTCAGCCGAGTCAACCGCCATCCCGGCGCCGGGATTGCGATTTCGCTTGCCCCCGGTGCCGACGCGCTCAAGACCGCCGAACTGGTCAAGGCCAAGGTCGAAGAGCTTGCCCAGGGTTTTCCCGACGGCCTCAAGATCGCCTACGCCAACGATACCACCGCGTTCATCAAGCTATCGGTCGACGAGGTCGTCAAGACCCTGTTCGAGGCGGTGTTGCTGGTCGTGATCGTGATGTTCGTCTTCCTCCAGAGCTGGCGCGCGACGCTGATCCCGGCGATCGCCGTCCCGGTCGTCCTGCTCGGCACCTTCGGCATCTTCTTCCTTGCCGGTATCTCCATCAACACGCTGACCCTGTTCGGGCTGGTGCTCGCGATCGGACTGCTGGTCGACGACGCGATCGTCGTCGTCGAGAATGTCGAACGCCTGCTCGACGAGAATCCCGGCATGACGCCCAAGGAAGCGACCCTTCAGTCGATGAAGGAAATCCAGGTTGCCCTGGTCGCGATCGCCTTGGTCCTTTCCGCGGTGTTCCTGCCGATGGCCTTTTTCGGCGGCTCGACCGGGGTCATCTACAAGCAATTTTCGGTCACGATCGTGTCGGCGATGGTGCTGTCCGTGCTGGTCGCGCTGATCCTCAGCCCCGCCTTGACCGCGACCCTGCTCAAGGCCAGGCAGGCCAAAGGCGAAGAGCAGCCCAGCTGGTTCGATCGCCGCTTTCCTTCAGCGGCCGCGCGGGTCCACCGCTGGCAGGACAAGTTCAACAACGGCTTCGCCAAGGGCATCGAACGCTACGCCGGCGCGGTCACCAACGTGATCGATCACAAGAAGCTGTTCCTGCTCATCTACGCGGCCATCCTCGTCATCCTCGTGCTGCTCTTCATTCGCTTGCCCACCGGGTTTCTGCCGACCGAGGACCAGGGCGCGGCGAGCATCCAGTTCCGCCTTCCCGCCGGCGCCACTCAAGTCCGCGCGCTCGAGGTCCAGCGCCAGGTCGAGAAGTATTTCGCCGAGCATGAAGCCAAGAATGTCGCGGTCCTGTTCACCGTCGCCGGGGGAGGTGGAGGCGGCGCGTCGGGTCAGAACACCGGCCAAGGGTTCATCAACTTCACCGATTGGGCCGATCGGCGCGGCACGGAAAACAGTGCCGATGCAATCGTCGAACGGGCGTCGGGCGCTTTTCGCGGGCTGCGCGATGCCCAGGTGTTTGCGCTTGTCCCCGGCGCGGTGCGCGGGCTGGGCCAATCGAACGGCTTCACGATGGAGCTCGAAAATAGCGGTGGCCTGAGCCGTCCGGACTTCATCGCCGCGCGCGACCAGCTGATCGATCTCGCCAGCAGCGACCCCAAGCTGACGGGTGTGCGGCTGAGCGACCTGCCCGACGTGGCGACGCTCAAGATCGATATTGACCAACAGCGGCTGACGGCGCTCGGCCTCAATCAGGGCGACGTCAACTCGACCCTGGCGACCGCCTGGGGCGGACGATATGTCAACGACTTCATCGACGAAGGCCGGGTCAAACGCGTCTATGTCCAGGGCGACGCGCCGTATCGCGCCGACCCGTCAAGCCTCTCCTCCTGGTTCGTGCGAAGCTCGACCGGTGAAATGGCGCCGTTCTCGTCCTTTTCGCGCACCGGATGGGAGACCGGCCCGACCAGCCTGTCGCGATTCGGCGGCGTGCCCGCGTTCGAAATCCAGGGTCAGGCCGCGCCGGGCACCAGTTCGGGCGAAGCGATGGACCGGATCGAGGCCCTCGCCGCGCAAATCCCCGGCACCAGCGTCGCCTGGTCGGGAAGTTCCTATGAGGAACGACAGTCGTCGGGCCAGGCCCCGCTGTTGTACGGACTGTCCCTTTTGGTCGTGTTCCTGTGCCTCGCCGCGCTTTACGAAAGCTGGTCGATCCCGGTCGCGGTGCTGCTCGTAATCCCGCTCGGGCTCGTCGGCGCAATCTTCGCGGTCACGCTGCGCGGATTGCAGAACGACGTCTACTTGCAGATTGGTTTGCTGACGACGATGGGGCTGGCGTCGAAAAACGCCATCCTGATGATCGAATTCGCCGAACAGGCCGAACGCAAGGGCGCGCGCGTCATCGATGCCGCGCTTGAAGCCGCGCGCATCCGGCTCCGGCCTATTCTGATGACAAGCTTCGCCTTCATCTTCGGCGTCCTGCCCTTGGCGCTATCGACCGGTGCTGGCGCCAACAGCCGAATTGCGATCGGGACGTCGGTCGTCGGCGGGATGCTGACCGCGACGCTGCTCGCCATCTTCTACATCCCGCTGTTCTTCGTGCTTGTCCGTCGTGGGGTGCGCGACGGGCTTGCCATGTTGCGTGATCGAATGCGCGGCAAGCCGAAGGAAGTGACGGTATGAAACGTCTGTCCGCCATCCTGATGCTGGCATTGTGCAGCTGTTCGCTCGAACCCCCATTGGCCTCGACGCCGATGCCCGTGCCGGCGTCGTGGCCGATCGGCGATCCCTATCTTCGCCAGACCGAGGCGACGCTCCCGTCAGTCACCTACCGCGACCTGTTTCGCGATGCTCGGCTGCAGGCGCTCGTCACGCAAGCCCTGGCAAACAATCGCGACCTGGTGATTGCCTCCGCCAACATCGCCGCGGCGCGAAGCCAGGTCCGGATTACGCGCGCCAATCAATTGCCTCAGATCGATCTTGGCGGGCGCGCCACGGCCACGTTCACGCCCCGATCGAGCAGCAGCACGACCAGCACTCAGACCGACGGAGCGGGGAACCAGACCGGCAGCACGGCCTCCGCGCGCAACCTTCGCACCAACTTCAGCACCGATGTCGGCGTGTCGTCGTTCGAGCTCGACCTGTTCGGCCGGTTGCGCTCCTTAACCCGCGCCGATCAGCAGCGGCTGTTCGCGACCGAAGCTGCCGCACGAGCGGTACGGCTCGCACTCGTGGCCGACATCGCATCGGCGTGGCTGATCTATGCTGCCGATTCGAGCCTGCTCAAGATTGCCCAGTCGACCGCCGCCAGCGCGGATCAAAGCGTTCGGCTGACCAGGGCGCGGCTCGATGGCGGGATCGCGCCCCGCACTGATCTCCTTCAGGCACTGCAAGTCCTCGAAACCGCCCGCCGCGACCTTGCCGAGCAACGCACCGCGCTCGCGCAGGACGTCAATCTCCTGCAATTGCTCGTCGGCGCTCCGGTTGCGACCGGCAACCTCCCGACGTCGATCGAGCAAGCCGGCACGACCGTGACGGCCCCCTCCGCCGGGCTCGATTCGCGTGTGCTTCTGCGTCGCCCCGATATCGTCCAGGCCGAATACGAATTGCGCGCCGTCAATGCCGAGATCGGCGCGGCGCGGGCAGCCTTGTTCCCGACGATTTCGCTGACCGGAATCCTGGGCGCGGCGAGCACCGCGCTTACCGGCCTGTTCAGCACCGGCCCGTTCAGCCTGACTGCCGGCGCGGGCCTCAATTATCCGATTTTCAACGCCGGTGCCGGCCGCGCGCGCGTTGCGCTGACCGAAGCCCAGCGGGACGCCGCGCTGGCGTCCTATGAAAAGGCCATTCAAACGGCGTTCCGTGAAGTTGCGGACGCGCTCGCCGACCGCGGGACGATCGTCGAACGACTTCGCTCGGCGCGAGCCAGCCGCTTGGCAACGGCCGACACGCTGCGCCTGGTCGATGCGCGGTATCGTGGCGGTATCGACCCTTATCTCACCACGCTTGACGCCCAACGGTCGTTTTACGTCGCCGAACGCGCCCAAGTCGCCGTTGAATTGGCGGCCTCCCAAAACATCGTCAATCTCTATCGCTCGCTCGGCGCGGATGCTTCGATCGTGACGCCGCAATAGCACCGACCGCGAAGCTGCAAATCGACTCGGTCGGACGCACCCCGCGAATGCGTCACTCCGACCGCAGGGCCTCGATCGGCGACAGGCGCGATGCGCGCACCGCGGGCCAGCCGCCGAACAACAGACCGATCGCGGCGGAAAACAGGATCGAGCCGATCGCGGTGCCGATGCTGACGGGTGCCGGAAAATCGGCAAGACGTTCGAACAGGGTCGCGGCCCCGATCGCCAGGATCAGGCCCATCGCCCCGCCGATCACACACAACACGGCGGCTTCGACCAGAAACTGATTGCGAATGTCGCGGCGAGTTGCGCCGAGCGCCATCCGCAGCCCGATTTCTCGCGTGCGTTCGGTAACGCTAACGAGCATGATGTTCATGATCCCGATCCCGCCGACGAGAAGCGAAATCGAGGCGATTGCGACGAGCACCGCCTGGAACACGCCGGTGACCGTCGACGATTCCTTGAGGAATTCCTCGGTCGTGTTGATCGTGAACGGACTAATGTCACCCTTGGCGACATTGTTGCGCGCGCGCAGCACGCGCACCATGGCCTTTTTCGCCGTCGCCAGATTGACCCCGTCGTCGAAGCCCACGAACAGCACGCTGAGGTCGTCGGGTCCTTGGCTAGCCGCGCTGGAGAAGCGCTGACGAGCCGTTGTCAACGGCACCAGCGCCAGATCGTCATTGTCGTTGCCGAACGACGATCCCTTGCTCGCCAGGATTCCGATCACGGTGAACGGCACGCGCGCCACGCGCACTGTCTGGCCAACGGCATCGAAGCTTCCGAACAGCTTGGCCGCCACGCTCGGTCCGAGGACGATGACGCGGGCCGCGGCGCGCACATCGGCGTTGCTGATGAAACGACCGCCATCGACATCGACGTTGGCGACGCGCGAATAATCGGGCGTGATTCCGATGGCGTTGGTCGTGGCGTTGCGTCCGGCAACGACCAGCTGAACCGTGGAACGCAACTGCGGCGCGACCGCGCCGACTCCCTCGACTTGCCGGATGATGGCGCGCGCGTCTCGCTCGGTAAGTCGCCCGCGGTCGGTCGAGCGGCGGGCGCCGCTGCTGTCCGGCTGCGGGAAGACGATCGCCATGTTGGATCCCAGCGAATTGATCGATTCCATCACCGACACCTTGGCACCGTCCCCCACCGCAACCGCGAGGATGACCGACAGAACGCCGATCATGACTCCAAGCGTGGTCAGGATCGAACGCATCAAATTGGTGCGCAAGGCGACCATCGCGATGGCGAAATTGACGCCCCAGCTGCCGATGGTCCGCGCGATCGTCATGCGGCGCGGGTCCGGTCGCTTACGAGGGAATCCTCGATCACCCGACCGTCGCGAAACATGATCCGGCGTTGGGCATAATTGGCGATTTCGAGTTCGTGGGTGACGACGATGATAGTGATCCCGTCGTCGTTCAAACGCTGGAACAAGCCCATGATTTCGTTCGAAGTCGCGCTGTCGAGCGCACCCGTCGGCTCGTCGGCGAGCAGGATCGCGGGCTCGGTAACCAGCGCCCGGGCGATCGCGACGCGCTGCTGCTGACCGCCGGACAGCTGGGCGGGAGTATGATCCAGGCGATCGCCCAACCCCATCGCCCGCAGCATCGTGCTTGCGCGCGCCCGCCGTTCGGTCAACCCAATCCCGGCGTAAATCAGCGGAACCGCGACATTGTCGGTGGCGGTGGTCCTCGCCAGCAGGTTGAACTGCTGGAACACGAAGCCAATCTTGCGATTGCGGATCGCCGCGAGATCGTCGCTCGACAACGTGCCGATATCGGTGCCGTCGATCCTCAGCGTCCCCGCGCTCGGGACGTCGAGCGCTCCGACCATGTTCATGAAGGTCGATTTGCCCGACCCGCTGGCGCCCATGATAGCGACGAATTCACCGCGCGCGATGGTCAGCGAAATTCCCGCGACGGCGTGCACCGTCTCGCCGCCGAGGGCGTACGTCTTGTGGACGTCGCGAACCTCAACCAGCGGTGTCATTGTCGTCGGTTTCGGCGTCGGGATCGCTAGGCTTGCTGGTGGAGGACTTGCTTCGGACCAGCACCTTGTCGCCGACCTTGAGCCCGCCCTTCAGGACTTCGACATAGTCTTCGCCGCTGAGGCCGGCAAGGATCCTGCGGCGGACAGGATGATAGGGATCGCGACCCACGACATAGACTGCCGCCGCCCCGGCGGGGAGCGGCTTCTCGCCCGGACGGTCGGCGGCACGCGGTCGAAAGCGCAAGGCGGCGGTCGGGACGCGCACGGCCTTGCTGCGCAGGCCGGTGATGATCTGCACCGTCGCGGTCATCCCCGGCAGCAGCTTGCCGTTGCGATTGTCGACATCGAGGATGACGAGGTAGCTGACCACGTTCTGGGTTTCGGTCGCCGCCTTGCGCACCTGTCGGACCGCGGCGTTGAACGTGTCGCGCGGGTAGCTGTCGACGGTGAAACGGACCGGCTGGCCCTCGCGCACGCTGCCGATGTCGGCTTCATCGACCGAGGCCTCGACCTGCATCCGCGTCGTGTCGGCGGCGATCTCGAACAGGTTGGGAGTCTGGAAGCTGGCCGCGACGGTCGTTCCCGGCTCGACCAATTTGTTGATGATGACACCGCTCGCGGGGGCAATGATGCGAGTGCGAGACAAATCCAGCGCGGCGGCGCCCAGCTCGGCATTGGCCTGAGCGATCTGCGCGCGCGCGCTTGCCACCTGTGCAGAGGCGGAGCGGGTGGCGGCAATCGATCCTGCCAGTGCATTGCGTGCCGCATCAAGCGTGCTGTTTGCCAGATAACCGCGCCCGGCGAGGGATTCGCGGCGGGCAAGGTCGCGGCGCTGGGTCGCGATGTCGCTCGCGGCACGCCCGACGGTGGCCTGCGCCGAGGACAGAGCGGCGGTCGCGAGCGCGACCTGCGCACGGGCCTGGCGTTCGCGCGCGTTCAGCCGGGTCGGGTCGATTTCGGCGAGCACCTGCCCCTTGGTCACCGGCGAGTTGAAATCGACGAAGACCCGGGTCACCTGGCCCGACACTTCGGCGCCGACCTTGATCGTGTTGAGGGCTCGCACCTTGCCGCTGGCCGTGACGCTGCTCGTGACCTCGCCGCGGTCGACGCGCTCGACCAGATAGGCGTAGGTGCGCGGAGACGGTCGGACGATGCGATAGACAATGCCGATCACCACCAAAGCGATCAGCAACGACCAGATCGGATGGCGGCGCGTCCAGGCGCTCAGTCGTGTCAGCATTCGTCCCCCTCATGCGCTGTTTAGGATAGGCCGCCGCTTTGGGCTAGCTCTTTGGCGTCCGTTCAGGCCCTCATCACGCGGCCGTCTTCGCCAGACGGGCCAATTTGGTCAGGCGAACACCTCGTGCAGGGCATCGACATCGCCGCCGAACTGGACGCCTCGCAGCTCGACGTAGAGCGCGGGCTGGACCGTTCCCCAGGCGAGATTGAACAAGGTCGAAGGAATGACGCTGGCAAGCATCATGCCGATCGAGAAACCGCCTGCCGGTGGCACGCCCGTTCTGATCGTCGAAGCCACTCCCACCAAGCTCAGCGCGATCATGATCAGCCAGAACGCCACAAGCAGAACCATCAAGAGGCCGAACACCTTCCAGCGCTCGCCCTTGGTCAGCATGGCGCTGCGCCGAAACGCGGCGAACACGCCCTGGCGCTCCTCGACCAACGCAGGGATCGCCACCGACCACATCGTAATCAGGATGATCCCGGGGATGACCAGCAGGACGAAACCGATCGTGACGCCGATCCACCACAAAATGATCAGTCCGACCAAAGGCAGGATCACCTTGATCCCGGCGCCGAGGCATTCGCCGAAGCTGGCCCGGCGGCCTTCGCTTTCGGCGACCGTGGCGCGGGTCAGCGCGGCCTGGACCAGCACCGTCAGGACCAGCATTCCGACCCAGCCCAGGATCGCCAGGCTCGCAATGCCAATCTGCGCATTGCTCGTCAGGGCGGACGGGCCAAAGCGGTTCGCGTTCGGCAAGACCAATGAAAAAGCGAACATCGGCAGCGCGCCAAGCACCACCGCCATCGCCAGCGTCACCATTGCGTTATGCTTGATCGTCGCAAAAGCCCGCGCGAACACGCGCCCGATTGAAAAACTTCGCACATCTTCCATTCGCGTCGCGATCGTCGCCATGCCGTGATCCCTTTTTTCTTGATGATGCTGCGCAAGGCTTTGCCGCCTGTCCAGCAATTTCTTGGCTTGCGTCGCGGGAACTGCCGGGCAATGCTTCGGCGTCAGCATGGGGGGAAAGTATTTCGCAGCTCAGACGCGCGACGGCCGATCGGGCCGACACCTTCGACGCCGCGTATCGAACGCTTCGCGACGACCGCAGCATCCAGTTCGATCTGCCCCGCGCTGCTCCGCCGACCAAGCCGCCCGAGTGGCTCGAGGCGCTGGGGCGCTTCGTCCGCGACGTGCTCGCGCCGGTCGGGCGGTTCCTTCGCTGGATCGGTAGCTTCCTGCCCGACGCCCCGGTCGCCCGCGGATTGCTGTGGGCGGTGATTGCGGTGGGGGCGGGCGTGCTCGTGCTGGCGATCGTCCGTCGCGTTCGCGAAGGCGCGTGGCGCTGGCCGTGGCAACGGCGCCGCGCCGCTCCGTACGCCGAGACGCACCTCGAACCCGACTGGACCCCCGATGCCGCCCCGCTCCGCGCCTGGCTCGAGGAGGCAGATGCCCTGGCGCGCGAGGGGCGCTTCGCCGCGGCGATCCACTGCCTTCTGCTCCGCTCGATCGACGACCTCGCCCAAAGGCGTCCGTCGCTGGCGCGACCCGCCCTGACGGCGCGCGAGATGGCGCATTCGCCGCTGATCCCGGTCCGTGCGCGCGGCCTGTTCGCGGGGATTGCCGCGATCGTCGAGCTTACCCTGTTCGGGCGCCGCGCGGTTGACGAGGCGCAATGGATCGAGGCGCGTCGAAGCTATAGCGAATTCGCGCTGGCCGGAGCGTGGCGAGCATGAGCGCGCGCGATGGCGACAGCGCGCTGGGACGCGGCGCTATGCTGATCGTCGCGGCGATCGGAATCGTGGCGTTCGTCGCCATGCTGGTGCTCGGCGCTTATGCCCCCGACCTGCGCAGCGGAAGCAACGGCGGAACCCATGCTTTGTCCAATTCGGCGACGGGGTTTTCGGGACTGGTTCAATTGGCGGCGGCGACCGGGCGTCACCCCGCGGTCGTCCGCAACAAGCGCCAATTCGGGACGGAGAATTTGCTGGTCGTCTCGCCCGATAGCGGAACCGCGCCGATCGACCCGATCCTGTCCGTGCGCGGCAGCCGGGTGACGCTGGTGATATTGCCCAAATGGAACGCGGAGCCCGACGACGACCGCCCAGGCTGGGTCAGGATCGCGGGCCTGCTCGACCCCGCGGTTCCGCACGGCGTCCTCGCCCCCCGCTGGAAATTCGCGGTCGCGCGCCACCGCAGCAGTCGCGAACGGCTGACCGTTTCAGGACCGGCGGTGTCGTCGGACATCGGGCTGGTCGCCCCCATCGTGACGCAGACGATCAGCGGCCTCGATCTCGTCCCGGTGCTGAGCGATGCGTCGGGCCGGATCCTGCTCGGGCAGATCGGCAAGCGGCCCTTGTACATACTCGCCGATCCCGATCTGATCGACAATCATGCGCTGCGCGATCGGGGCCAGGCCGCCGCCGCATTGCGCCTGCTCGACGACCTCAACAGCACCGGCGCCGACGGAGTGATGTTCGACGTCACCACCAACGGACTGGACCATTCGCGCAGTCCGTTGCGATTGGCGTTCGATCCGCCCTTTCTGGCGGTCACGCTGACGCTGTTCGCGGCGATGATTCTGGCGGGATGGCAAACACTGGTCCGGTTCGGAACGCCTCGCCCGGCGCCGCGCGCGCTCGCCTTTGGCAAAGCGGCGCTGGTCGACAATAGCGCGGCGTTGATTCGTCGCGCGCGGCGCGAAACGCGGCTCGGCGGGCGCTATGCCGATGTCGTTCGGCGCCGCGCTTCGGCCTTGCTCGGGCTCGCCCCAGGGCTCGACCGCAATGCGCGCGACGCGCGGCTCGACGGGGTGGGCCGCGAAGGTTCGTTTTCCGCGCTCGCCGCCACCGCCGCGAACGCCCGCACGCGCCCAGAGCTGGTCGCGGCCGCGCAAGATCTGCACCATTGGATAGAGGAGCTTCAGCAGTGACCATCGACGACGTGCGCAACCTTGCCAACGCAATTCGAACCGAGGTTGCGAAAGCGGTCGTCGGGCATGAGGCGACCGTCGAGCTGATGCTCGTCAGCCTGCTGGCGCGCGGCCATATCCTGCTCGAAGGCCCGCCCGGAACCGCGAAGACGCTGCTCGCGCAATGCTTCGCGCAAGCGGTGGGGATCGATTACGGCCGCATCCAGTTCACCCCCGACCTGATGCCGAGTGACATCATCGGCGCCAACATCTTCAATTTCCAAACCTCGAGCTTCACGCTCACGCGCGGCCCGATCTTCACCGATCTGCTGCTCGCCGACGAGATCAACCGCACCCCGCCCAAGACCCAGGCTGCGTTGCTCGAGGCGATGCAGGAGCGGCAGGTGACGATCGACGGCCAGTCGCACGACCTTGGCGACCGTTTCATGGTCGTGGCGACGCAGAACCCGATCGAGCAGCAGGGGGTCTATCCGCTGCCCGAAGCCCAGCTCGACCGCTTCCTGTTCAAGCAGACCGTCGGCTATCCGTCGGAGGCTGAGGAAAAGCGCATCGTCGCCACCCACGGCGCCAAGCGCGAGGCGATGATGCCCGACAGCTGGGGAGTGGCGCGCTGTGCCGACGGGGCAGCAATCGACGCGGCGATCGCGGCCGTGCGATCGGTCGCGCTGGTCGACGAGATCATCGACTACATCACCGCCTTGATTCGCGGCACGCGCGACATCGCCGATCTCGAGAGCGGAGCGAGCCCGCGCGCGGGAGCGATGCTGGCGGCGGCGGCGCGCGCCCGCGCGGCGCTGGACGGGCGCGACTTCGTCATCCCCGACGACGTCAAGCAACTTGCCCCGGCGCTGCTGCGGCACCGCGTGATCCTGTCCCCCGCGGCTGAAATCAACGGCCGCCGGGTAGAGGACATCGTCGCGGCGATCATCGACACGATCGAGGCGCCGCGTTGATCTATCCGACCCGCATTGCGGTCCTCGGGGCCGCCGCCGGGGCGCCGCTGGCGTTGCTGGTCGGCGCCGCATTGCCCGGACAATGGTATCTCGCCTTGATGTGGCCGCTGGCGGTCGGGCTGCTATGCGCGACCGATGCCTGGCTCGGCCGAGGCGGGGCGCAGGCGCGGTTGCGCGTTCCGGCCAGCGCTTATGTCGGCGAGCGTCGGGAGGGCGTGGTCGACGTCGCGGTCAAGAGCCGCCCGCGCCGCGCCGAAGTGGCGCTCGACGCGACCCCTCTGGTCGACGCCGCGGGGACCGAGCGCGTGGCGCTGGCGCTGTCGAACGGCGGCGGGGCGGCGGCCATCGCGCTCGACATGGTGCGCCGCGGGGTGGCGCGGTTCGATCGGCTGTGGTTGCGCTGGACGGGGCCGCTCGGCTTCGTCTGGCACCAGCGGATCGTGGCGACCGACGCGTCCTTCCCGATCCTGCCCGACCTGCGCCCGCTCCACCGCCACGGCGCGGCATTGTTCCGCCGCCATGCGGTCGACGGGCTGGCGATGGCGGTGACTCGCGGCGAGGGATCCGATTTCGATGCGCTGGTCGAGTTCGCCAACGGCATGGACCGCCGCACGATCGACTGGAAGCATTCGGCGCGCGACGGCAAATTGCTCGCCAAGCGCTATCACAGCGAGCGCAACAACCAGATCGTGTTCGTGGTCGATTGCGGGCGCCAGATGTGCGAGCCCGTGGCGGGCATTCCCCGCGTCGACCGGCTGGTCGCGGCGATGCTGCTGACGGCGTGGCTGGCACTCAAGCTGGGCGACCGGGTCGCGCTTCACGCGTTCGACAACCAGCCGCGCATTGCCAGCGGGCTGGTGTCGGGCAGCCGCGCCTTTGCCGAGATCAAACGGGTCGCGGCTCGGATCGACTATAGCGGCGCCGAAACCAATTACACCTTCGCGCTGGCGACGATCGCGGCGCGCCTGTCGCGGCGGTCGGTGGTCATCATCTTCACCGAGTTCACCGATTCGATTTCGGCCACCTTCCTGCTGCGCGGACTGCGCGGGATGGTCCGCAAGCATGTCGTGATGGTCGTCGTCCTGCGCGACGAGGAGCTCGAGACGATCGCCGCGCGGCGCCCCGCCGACAGCGACGACGTGACCCGCACGATCACCGCGGCGGGGCTGCTCGACGAGCGGCAGGTGGTCATTGCCGGGCTGCGCCATCTCGGTGCGCATGTCGTCGAGGCCGATCATGATGCAGTGGCCGAGGGGCTGGCCGAAGCCTATATCGATCTCAAGCGGCGCAACGTCCTGTGAGCCTCGTTCCGTCCGAGCTTGCGCCCTTGGTAAATGCGACCCGCTTTCGCACCGCGCACGCCGCCGACTGGCAGCAGCTCGACGCGCTCGTCACCCGGCTCGAGAAGCGCTCGCTGCGGGCGCTCGACGACGACGATCTCCTCGCGCTGCCTGGCCTTTACCGCACGACTTTGTCCTCGCTCGCGGTGGCGCGCGACACGTCGCTCGACCGCGCCCTGCTCGCTTATCTCGAACAATTGTGCGCGCGCGCGTATTTCTACCTCTACGGGGTGCAGACCCCGGTTCATCGCCAGATCAGGCAATTCTTCGCGGTCGACTGGCCCGCCGCGGTGCGCAGCCTGTGGCGCGAGCTGGCGTTTTGCGTCGTGCTGACGGCGTTCGCCGCGGTGCTGACCTATTCACTCATCCGCAGCGACCCGAGCTGGTATTTCAGCATCATTCCCGAAGGCCTGGCGGGGGGCCGCGATCCATCGGCGTCGCAAGCCTATCTGCGCGGGACGCTGTATGGCGGGAGCAAGGAGGGCCTGGGCGAATTCGCCACCTTCCTGTTCACCCACAACGCGCAGATCGCGATCTTCGCGTTTGCGCTGGGGTTCGCGCTGGCGGTGCCGACGATCCTGCTGATCATCTATAACGGGATGATGCTGGGTGCGATCGTGGCGGTGTTCGCGGCCAAGGGTCTCGGCCCCAATCTGGCCGGGTGGCTGATGATCCACGGCACGACCGAGATTTTGGCGATCTGCATTGCGGGAGCGGCGGGGATCCGGATCGGCACCGCGATCTTGTTTCCGGGACCGCGCGCGCGCGCCGCCGCCGCGGTCGAGGCGGGGCGCATCGCGGCGGTGGCCATGGCGGGAACGGTGATCATGCTCGCGGTCGCCGGCGTGCTCGAGGGGATCGGGCGCCAGACGATCGTCGCCGACCTCGCGCGGTTCGTGGTCGGCGGGCTGATGCTGGCCGGATGGCTGGCCTATTTCTTCCTCTCGCGCGGGGGGCAGGCGGACGATGCGCGCTAGGCGCCGCGGCTTCGCTTCGATGAAGCGCAGCTTCGTCACTCCGGAAGGGGTCGACCTCAAGCTCGAACTTGCCTCGGCCGGGAGCCGCGCCGCGGCGTTCCTGATCGACGGCCTGCTGATGCTGCTGGTGCTGATCATCGCGACGGTCGTCATTTCCTACACCGGGTTGGCGGGGCGCAACCAGCTCAGGCAGGCGTTATGGCTGATCGGGTTCTTCGTGCTGCGCAACGGGTGGTTCACCTTGTTCGAAATGGGCAGCCGCGGCGCAACCCCGGGCAAGCGCCTGATGGGCTTGCGCGTCATCGCGCGCGACGGCGCCCGGCTTACCGGGGCCGCCGTGATGGCCCGCAACGCGATGCGCGAAATCGAAGTCTTCCTGCCGCTGTCGTTCCTCGCGCAACAGGCAAGCCAAGGGACCGCCGATGCCTTCCTGACCATATTTTCGCTGGTCTGGAGCGGAATTTTCCTGTTCTTCCCCTTGTTCAACCGCGATCGGCTGCGGATCGGCGACATCGTCGCCGGGACGTGGGTCATCCAGGTCCACCGCACCGCGCTCAAGGATGACATGGCGTTCGCGGCGCAGGCCCCGCGGCGCACCTTCCCCGAAGCCGCGCTGCGATTATACGGTATCTACGAGCTCCAGACGCTCGAACAGGTGCTGCGCGACGAACAGCCCGACGCCATCGCCACCGTCGCGCACACCATCCGCGCCAAGTTCGACCTGCCCGACGACCGCGACGATTACGGCTTCCTGTTCGATTTCTACGGCGCGCTGTGCAACCGGCTCGAGGCGCGGATGATCCTTGGCCAGCGCCGCGAGACCAAGTTCGCCGACTGATCGATCGAGCTACAGGACCGCCAGATGGCGATTGTCGAAGGTCTGCGCGTATTGCTTGGCGATCGTCACCTTGCGCTCGAGACTGTCGATGATCGGCACTGCGAAATCGACCCCGGCGAGCGTCGAGCAACTGCCAAGATTGCCCGGCGAGAAGACGTTGACCTCAAGGATCTTGTCGCCGACGATGTCGATCCCGACGAGGAACATTCCGTCGGCGATCAACTTCGGGCGGATCATCTCCGCGACATGCAACTCGACCTCGCCGATCTCGACCGCTTCGGCGGTCCCCCCAGCGTGGATGTTGGAGCGAATGTCATCCTTCGAGGCGACCCGGCGCAGCGCGGCATATTTGTCGCCGATGCGCAGCGGGACGCCGTTCATCAGGAAGAAACGGATATCGCCCTTCGACGCCGCCGCGACATAGGCCTGGGCGATGACGTAACCATCGCGCGAGATCGCTTCGATCATTTGATTGAGATTGGCGGCGTTCTTTGTGTCGAGCTTGAACACCCCCGTCCCGCCCGATCCCTGGAGCGGTTTCAGGATGATGTTGCCGCCATGCTGCTTGGCGAACTCCTTGATGTCGCCACTATGCTTGGTGATCAGCGTCTCGGCGCGCGCCTCGACCGGGAAGCTCTGGAAATAAAGCTTGTTGATCGCCTTCGACAGGCTGTCGGGATCGTTGACCACGATCACGCCGCGCTTGGCCGCCTCGCGCCCGAACAAAATCCCGACGTCCATCGCCCACGGATTGGCCTGAGCGTCGATCGAGGGATCGTTGCGCAGCATCAGGACATCGACTTCCGCCATGTCGACGACTTCGACCTTGGTCGCCTTGCCGGTGAGCGTTGCGAAGAAGTCGGGTCGGTCGGCATGTTTCTTCTTCGGCGGAAAGCGCCCGTGGACGCTCAAGCTGTCATCGGGATTGAGGACGAAATCGGAGGGAGTGACATAGCAGACGCGGTGGCCGCGAGTGACCGCCTCATAGGCCAGCACGGTGGTCGTGTAGCCCGCAAATTCGCGTTCCATATCATTGACGAAAAAGGCGATCAGCATGGCAGTGTCTCCGGGTTGAACATGGCTTGAAAGGGTAGCCCGCCCCGCAGTCGCGCAATGCGCTCGCGGGTGTCGGGCCGGGACAGGAAGGCGGGAATGAATACGGGCTCGTGGACCAGCCCGCGCAACAGGAGTTCCTCGATCGCCGGGGCGTGGCCCGGCGCAATCTTGCCGAGCCAGAAAGGCGCGAGGCTGGCTCCCGCAGCGACCAGATCGACAACCTGCCGAAAGCCGCGCAGGTAAATCGCGTCCTTGGCCATTCCGCCCGATCGAAAGACGCGGGCAGCGATGCCGAACGCGCCTCTGCGCCGAAATCCGTGATCGCGCACCAGCAGCCGGTCGACTTCGATAAAGTCCGCGCCGCGCAGCATCGCATCGACCGCCACGACCCGCCCCGCGAGCAGCCGCAGCCGGGCGCGGGTCAGCCCGCCGACCGCCCATTCGGCGAACACTCCAAGCCCTTCCTGGACGCCTTCATAATTGGCGAGTCCCGAACGGAAGATCTTGAGGCCTTGGGTCGAGCCGTTGAAAAAGGTCAGCAAATGGACGCTGACTTCATGCGCCAACAAAGCGTCGAGCCGGTGCGCCGGCATGTCCGAATCGCTGCCGACCATGAGCTTGGGGCCCGACACCATCAGGCCCGAGACATCGTCGCGCACCTCGACCTCGGCGGCGAAGCGATCGTCGGACGCGCGATAATCGGCGATGAGGCGGCGCGCGGCGTCGGCGATCGCCGAAGCGCCAAGACATTCACCGCGTGGTGGCGCGGACGCGCTGGACCCAAGCAGGGCCAGCGCATCGTCGAGCAGTCCCGGTTCGACCGCGCCATAGAGCATGGTCGAAGCAGGACGAAAGGCGGGCGTGTTGCGCGTCGCGAGCATCGTCAATTGCTGATCGATCTCGCGCCGTTTCTCGGTCAACAAGCGCTCGAGCAAGGGGTCCTCGAGCCGGGCCAGGTCAATGTCGTACAGCGCGCGTTTCGCAATGTCGGGATCGATCGCCAGCGGCCGGTAACGGAACTGCGGCGGCGCGTCCGCCTTGCCGGCGATATAATCCTCCATCGCCGCGGCGGTATTGATCGGGGAGACCGACAGCAGGAAGTCGAAGCTTCGCGCGACCGCCGCCAGCTTGCGATCGGCCGATTTGGCAGCCGCGAGGAATGCACGCCGGCCCAGCGCGCGATAATGCACCGGGGCGGCCCGCACGCCGTCATCGACGAACGCGCACGCCGCCTGCAGCAAGGCGTCGCCGAATGCGACGCTCAGATCATGCTCGAGTTGGGGGTAGACTTCGCCGTCGGGGCGGACATGGATCGCCGGCAGATGCAGCGCGAGCCACGGCGCATTGTCCAGCATGGCGGGTTCGGCGGGCATACGCTCGACCGTGCAGTGTCGCAGGTCGGCGGCAATCCGGGTCACCGCGCGCTCGAGCCGGTCGGCGGCACGATCGGCATTGGCCTCGTCCGAGGCCGCGATTCGTGCTACGAAGGCCGGCAAATGCGGTGCCTTGCGCGATTGCTTGGGCACCGGCTGATCGGACAATATGACCAGCAGCGGCGCTGCGCCGAGCCGTTCCTCGACCTCGGTCACCACTTGCGCGATCAGGGCGCGCGCCGCATTTTCATCCACCGGCGACCACAGGACATAGGCCGGGCTGTTGGTCGCGACGCGCGCCGCAAGGCTGTGCGGAACGTCAGCCGAGCGATGCAGCACAAGAAACGGGAGCCAGCGATCGAGATGGACCCGGCCCTTCTCGCCGATCGCCTCGCGCAGCGCGCCCTGCTCGCCGAACGGCAATTCCGGCACCGGATCGCTCACCCGCGCTAGATCAAGCCGCGCGACACATCGGCGCACATCGTGATGAATCGCCGCATCGCGTCGAGTTCGGCGGGGTCGGGCGTTCCGCTCCATTCGTCCATGAAAAACTTCTTGAACTCGATCGCGATGGCGCAGCCCGTGCCTGGATAACGGTCATGGATAAAGCGCGTCTGCTCGCCTTTGCCCTGGAAGGCGATATTCTCGCGCACGTCGAGCCGGCGGCCATTGAAGTCGAACCCGCGCATCGCCTCGATCAGCGGGTCGAGCAAAAACGCCCATTGCTCGCGCGGCATCGAAAAGGTGCCGATGTTGATGTCCGGCGCCTTGCCCTGCGCGGTCGGCGCGCCCTCGGCACCATCGCGGCGGTGGTTGTAGCTGTGGACGTCGAGCACGACGAAGCGATCGTGCGCCGCGGCGATGTCGTCGAGGAAATGGCCGAGCATGCGATAATAAGCCGCATGGACCGCGAGCGAGCGATCGAACAGGCCGCGTTCGCCGTTCCCGCCCCACACGTCGAGCCCCCACGCCTGGTCGGGGGTTTCGTAGATCGCCGAATCCGCTCCGCGATTGAGGTCGAACTCGAACCGCGAGCGATGGACGACGATATGATTATCGACTCCCGTCACCGCTTGACCGGTAAACGGGTCCTCCTCGCGCAGCCGGTCGGGATCGGCCAGCGCCATCGCCGCGGCCACTTCGGCGCGAAGATCGTGACCATCGTGGATCGCGGTGGCGACGACCGGTCCGGCGCCGCGCGTTGCGCACCACCAGCGGTCGGCGGGCATCGTCGGTTCGCTTGTCATGCCGCATAAGCGTTTCGTGACCGGTTCGGTTGCGCGGTCGGCATTTTCCGCGCGGTCGGCGCACGGATCAGCCTTCCGCGATCGCTTCGACCATCGCGGCGATCGCGTCCTGGACGCGGTCGTCGTTGCCAAACGCGACGATCGTGCGGTCGTGCTCTAGGTCATGGGCAATCAGCGCGCGATAGCCCTCGACCTTGCCCGTCTCCCACGCCCAGCGTCGTCCGCCGATCTGGTGCACGCGGCCCCCCAAGGCATAGTCCTCCTCGGCGACCTCGACGCGGGTCAGTTCGGCGCGCGACCCCGCCGACAGGAAGCGCGTCGCAAAGATGCCGTGCGCCGCGCGGATCGCATCGCCGGGGGTCATCACCGCATTGCCGCTCGCCGCGACGAAGCCGGGCACGGGTCTCATCTTGCGCACCGGCGGCGCCACCGTGCGATACGCCGCGGCCATGTCGGGCACGTGCTCGAAGCCGTCGCTTGCCAACACGGCGCTCGCCAGGCCGAGCGGCGCGAACAGCAGGCCCCGCACTGCCGATTCCAGCGGAACGTCTGTGATCCGTTCGACCAGCGCGCGGACGATGACCCAGTTGAACGGCGAATAATCCCATTGCGTCCCCGGCGGCGCGACAAGGTCGCCGACCTTCAGCCGCCGGATCATCGCTAAGGCGCTGTCGCTCGCGCTGCGTAGCGACGGATCGGCCTTGAGGCCTTGCGACAGGCGATCGGCAATCCCGCTGCGATTGGTCAGCAAGTGGCGCATGGTGACCGCCGCACCTGCCTGCGTCCCGACTTCGGGCAGCCAGCCGCCAATCGGCCGGTCAAGCGTCAGCCGCCCCTGGTCGACCAGCCGCAGCACCGCGGCGTCGACATCGGGGCTCCCACCGGAGCGCGGGTGGTCGCGGCC
>CAXSCF010000001.1:0-2401 GCA_964235815.1 uncultured Sphingomicrobium sp. | reverse complement strand
AGTGCCCGATCCCAGCGCAAATCGGGTGTGTCGAGTGATCGGCACGCGCGCCTCGACATCGGCCAGACCGAAGGTGTGCACGGTCTCGACGTGCCCTCGCCGTCCGACGGCCACCACACCGTTATACCTCGCCGGGACCGCCGCGTCGATTGCTGGCGCGGGCGTTCGGCGCGGCGCGATGGTGGCACAGGCCGACACCGCCGCCGCCGACGCCGTGCCGAGAAAAAAGCGGCGATCCATCATCACACCTGCGTGACCATTCACAGCCGCGCGGAGTGCCAGCGCACTTGGTCGGCCATGAAGCTTGAAATGAAATAATAGCTGTGATCGTAGCCCGCGTGGCGGCGCAGCTCGAGCGCGATCCCGGCCTTGGCGCACGCCGCCTCGAGCAGCTCGGGGCGCAATTGCTGGTCGAAAAAGGGATCGGCGTCGCCGATGTCGATCAGCACTTCGGCGATCCGCGCGCCGTCCTCGATCAGCGCCACCGCGTCATGCGCGCGCCACGCCGTTTCGTCGTCGCCGAGATAATAAAGCAGCGCCTTCTGCCCCCAAGGCACCTGCCCCGGCGCGACGATCGGCGCGAGCGCCGACACCGAGCGGTACCGTCCCGGATGCTTGAGCGCGAGCGTCAGTGCGCCATGTCCGCCCATCGAATGCCCGCAAATGCCCTGCCGATTGCGGTCGATCGGGAAATGCTCGGCAATCAGCGCGGGCAATTCGGCGGTGACATAGCTCGCCATGTGGTAATGGCGGTCCCACGGCGCCTGCGTCGCATCGAGGTAGAACCCCGCGCCGAGCCCGAAGTCCCACGCGCCGTCGGGGTCGTCTGGCACGCCCTCGCCGCGCGGGCTGGTGTCGGGGGCGATGAACATCATCCCCGCTTCGGCGCAGGCGGCGCGATACTCGCCTTTCTCGGTGACGTTGGCGTGGGTGCAGGTCAGCCCCGACAGATACCACAGCACCGGCAAGGGCTCGCCGCGCTCGACCTGCGGCGGCATGAACAGCGAGAAGGTCATGTCGGTCGCGGTCACGGCGGAGGCATGGCGGTAGACCCCCTGCACTCCGCCATGCGCCGCGACCTCGCTGATCGTCTCGATGCTCACTCCGCCGCCGGCAAGCGGTGCAGCGCACACAATTTATTGCCCGACGGATCGCGCAGGTAAGCGAGGTACAGATCGACCCCCATCCCCGAGCGCACCCCCGGCGGATCCTCGATCGCGGTCCCGCCCGCGGCAACCCCGGCCTGCTCCCACGCCTGCGCCTGTTCGGGGCTGTCGACCGCGAAACCGATCGTCGAGCCATTGCCGTGAGTCGCGGGCTGACCGTCGATCGGCGGGGTGACAAGAAAAATCCCGCCGTTATTGAGATAGACCAGCCGCCCCTTGGGATCGACCCGCCCTTCCTTGCCCCCGGTCGCGGTGAACAGCGCGTCATAGAATTTCTTCGATGCGTCGATATCGTTCGACCCAACCATCACGTGACTGAACATTTTTCGTTCTCCTTCATCGTCATCCCGGGCTTGACCCGGGATCCACCTACTTTTTTCCACCCCCTGAAAAAGGTGGACCCCGGGTCAGGCCCGGGGTGACGGGCTCAATACACCACCACCGCGCGAATGCTCTCGCCCGAGTGCATTAAGTCGAACCCCTTGTTGATTTCGTTCAAGGTCAAAACATGCGTGATCATCGGGTCGATCTCGATCCGCCCGTCCATGTACATGTCGACGATCTCGGGGACGTCGCTGCGGCCCTTCGCGCCGCCGAACGCGCTCCCCCGCCATACCCGCCCGGTGACCAGCTGGAATGGCCGAGTGGCGATTTCCTTGCCCGCCTCGGCGACCCCGATGATGATCGATTGCCCCCACCCGCGGTGGCAGCATTCGAGCGCGGTGCACATGACATCGACGTTGCCGGTGCAGTCGAAGCTGTAGTCGGCGCCGCCATCGGTCAAAGCGACGAGCTGTGTGACGAGATCACCGCCCGCCGCGCGCGGATCGACGAAATCGGTCATCCCGAAGCGCCGGCCCCATTCCTCCTTGGCCGGATTGATGTCGACCCCGACGATCTTCCCGGCCCCCGCCAGCCGCGCCCCCTGGATGACGTTGAGCCCGATCCCGCCGAGCCCGAACACGACGATATTGGCACCGGGTTCGACCTTGGCGGTCTTGGTCACCGCGCCGACCCCGGTGGTCACCCCGCAGCCGATGTAGCAGGCCTTGTCGAACGGCGCGTCGGAACGAATCTTGGCCACCGCGATCTCGGGAAGGACGGTGAAGTTCGCAAACGTCGAACACCCCATGTAATGGAAGATCGGCCGACCCTTGTAGCTAAAGCGGCTGGTCCCGTCGGGCATCAGCCCCTTGCCCTGCGTGGCGCGGATCGCGGTGCACAGATTGGTCTTG